>JAEWJD010000311.1 GCA_023386765.1 Pseudomonadota bacterium
CCCGCCATCACCGCCACCACCACGACCGACACTGTCACGACCGATACCGAGTATGTCGCCGCCGGCCCCGATCTCTGGTGGGAGATCCAGGACTTCTTCTTCAGGGAAGCCGAGCTTCTGGATACCCGCCAATTCGACGCCTGGCTGGCGCTGCTTCACCCGCAGATTGAGTACCGCATGCCCCTGGCACGCAACGTACGCCGCGACCAGCGCGACCACGAATACACCTGGCCTGGCGAGAGCGCCTGGTTTGACGAAGGTATCGAAACCCTCAGCCAGCGCGTGGCCCAGATCAATACCGGCATTCACTGGGCCGAAGAACCCGCCTCGCGCATCTCGCATCTGATCACGAATGTGCGCGTCTTCGTCCCCCCCGGGTCCTCCGGCGCGCCCGACCGCGTCCAGGCGCACTCACGCTTTCTCGTGTATCAGAACCGCCTGCAAACCGAAACGACCTTGCTGGTCGGCCGGCGCGAAGACCTGCTGCTGCGCGTCGATGGCCAATGGCGCATCCGCCGCCGCCTGATCCTGTTGAACCAGAACGTGCTCACCGCCAAGGCCCTGACCACTTTCTTCTGAACCGCCACCGCCCGCCATGACACAAAGAGACAGCCGCAGCATGCATGAAAACTATATCGCCGGCCGGTGGACGGCCGGCGAAAGCGCCAGCCCCAATATCAACCCCTCCGATCTGCAGGACATCGTCGGCCTCTACGCCCAGGGCGACGCCGCCCAGGTGGATCAGGCGGTGCGCGCCGCGCAGCAAGCCCAGCCCGCCTGGGCCGCCGCCACCGCGCAGCAACGCGCCGACGCCCTGGACGCGATCGGTATCGAGATCCAGGCACGCCAGCAGGCGCTGGCCGAGTTGCTGGCCCGCGAAGAGGGCAAGACCCTGCCCGAAGCCCGCGGCGAAGTCGAACGTGCTGCGCGAATCTTCCGTTTCTTCGCCGGCGAAGCCCTGCGGGTGCCCGGCGAGCGACTGCCCATGGGACGCCCCGGCATCGAGGTGGATGTCACCCGCGAGCCGGTGGGCGTCATCGGGATCATCACGCCCTGGAACTTCCCCATTGCCATCCCGGCCTGGAAAATCGCGCCCGCGTTGGCCTACGGCAACAGCGTGGTGTTCAAGCCGGCCGACCTGGTGCCGGCCAGCGCCTGGGCCCTGACCGAGATCATCAGCCGCGCCGGTCTGCCCGCCGGCACGTTCAACCTGGTGATGGGACGCGGGACCGTGGTGGGACAGGCCATGCTGGAACATCCCGGCATCCAGGCCCTTTCCTTCACCGGTTCGGCGGCCACCGGCCAGCGCGTGGCGCAAGCCGCCGCCGCACGGCTGGCGAAAGTACAACTGGAGATGGGCGGGAAAAACCCCCTCGTCGTGCTCGATGACGCCGACCTGGATACGGCCGTGGAATGCGCCATCAACGGCGCCTTCTATGCCACCGGGCAACGCTGCACGGCCTCCAGCCGCTTGATCGTTCAACAGGGCATCTATCCGCGGTTCATCGCTGCCATGCAGCAGCGCATGCAATCGCTCAAGGTCGACCACGCCCTGGCGCCGGGCGCGCAGATCGGGCCGGTCGTCGACGAGCGCCAACTGGAGCAGAACCTGCGCTACCTGCAGATCGGCCGTGACGAAGGCGCCCGGCTGCTGTGCGGCGGCGAGCGCCTGACGCGCGCCACTGCCGGCCACTACCTGAGCCCGGCACTGTTCGTCGATTGCGACAACGACCAGCGCATCTGCCGGGAAGAAATCTTCGGCCCCATCGCCGCCGCCATTCCGGTGGCCGATTACGAGCAAGCCCTGGCGGTCGCCAACGACACGGAATACGGGCTGTCTGCCGGTATCTGCACGACCTCGCTCAAGCATGCCAGCCACTTCAAGCGCGCCGCCCAGGCCGGCATGGTCATGGTGAACTGCCCGACGGCGGGCGTGGACTTCCACGCGCCCTTCGGCGGACGCAAGGCTTCCAGCTACGGGCCGCGCGAACAAGGCCGCTACGCCGCCGAGTTCTACACCACCGTCAAGACCGCGTACACCGCCTGCTGAGCCCAGCAGCGCCTTTCCGCCACAAGGACCACGCCACATGTCATCCAAGCCGATCTCCCCGCCCGTTCATGCCGGCATGAGCAAAGGACTCACCAGTTATGGAGACGCAGGTTTCTCGCTGTTTCTGCGCAAGGCGTTCATCAAGGGAGCCGGCCTGACCGACGAAGCGCTGGATCGCCCCATCATCGGCATCTCCAACACCGGCAGCGGCTTCAATCCCTGCCACGGCAACATGCCGCAGCTGATGGAGGCGGTCAAACGCGGCGTGATGCTGGCCGGCGGCCTGCCTGTGGAGTTCCCGACGATCTCCATCCATGAAAGCTTCGCCGCCCCCACCAGCATGTATCTGCGCAATCTCATGGCGCTGGATACCGAGGAAATGCTCAAGGCGCTGCCCATGGACGCGGTGGTCCTGATCGGCGGCTGCGACAAAACCGTGCCGGCCCAGCTGATGGCGGCGGCCAGCGTCGGCCTGCCGGCCATTCAACTGGTCACCGGCGCCATGTTGACCGGCTCGCACCGGGGCGAACGGGTCGGCGCCTGCACCGATTGCCGCCGGTTCTGGGGCCGCTACCGCGCCGAGGAAATCGATGCCGCCGAGATCGCCGATGTCAATGACCAGCTGGTCGCCAGCGTCGGGACCTGTTCCGTCATGGGCACGGCCAGCACCATGGCCTGCGTCGTGGAAGCCCTCGGGATGGCGCTGCCCGGCTCGGCCTCGCCGCCGGCCGTCACGGCCGAACGCATGCGCATCGCCGAACAGACCGGCCGCCAGGCAGTCAGCCTGGCAGGTAGCTCACTCACGCCGCAGCAGATCCTCACGCCCAAGGCATTCGAGAACGCCTTGCGTGTGCTGCTGGCCATCGGCGGCTCGACCAACGGCATCGTCCACCTGACCGCCATTGCCGGGCGTCTGGGTATCGATGTCGACCTGGACGCCTTCGATCGCATCGGCAAGGAAACCCCGGTGCTGGTCGACCTGAAACCCTCCGGCCAGCATTACATGGAAGATTTCCACAAGGCCGGCGGCATGCGCACCTTGCTGCGCGAATTGCGCCCCCTGCTGCACCTGGATGTCATGACCATCAGCGGCCGCACGCTCGGCCAGGAGCTGGACGCCGCCCCCGCCGCCTTCGGGCAAGACGTCATCCGGCCCCTGGCCCGTCCCATCTATGCGCAAGGCGGCATTGCCGTGCTGCGCGGCAACCTCGCCCCCGGCGGGGCCATCATCAAGCAGTCCGCCGCCTCGCCGGCCCTGATGGAGCATGAGGGACGCGCCGTGGTGTTCGAGAACCTTGAGGACATGACACGCCGTGTCGATGACGAGGCACTCGACATTGCTCCGGAGGACATCATGGTGCTCAAGCAGATCGGTCCCAAAGGCGCGCCCGGCATGCCTGAGGCCGGCTACATGCCGATCCCGCGCAAGCTGGCACGCGCCGGGGTCAAGGACATCCTGCGGATTTCCGACGGCCGGATGAGCGGCACGGCCTGGGGCACCATCGTGCTGCATGTCACCCCCGAAGCCGCGATCGGCGGTCCCCTGGCCCTGGTGCGCACCGGCGATCGCATCCGCCTGAGCGTGGCGCGGCGCGAACTGTCGCTGCTGGTCGATGAGACCGAACTCCAGCGCCGGGCCGCCGAGTGGCGCGCCCCCGCGCCCCAGCCGGGCCACGAACGCGGTTATCGGAAACTGTATCTGTCCACGGTCACGCAGGCCGACCAGGGTTGCGATTTCGACTTTCTGCGCCACCCCGAAAACACGGGAAAAACCCCGCTCTGAGCCAGCCGTCCGGGAGGCCGGGCGGCGCTAGACGCCCAGCTTCTCGCACAAGCGCACCAGGTCCGCCAGCGACTGCGCCGCCATTTTGCGCATGACGTTGCCGCGCCGGACCTTGACGGTGACTTCGCTGAGGTCCAGCTGCGCGGCCACCTGCTTGTTCAGCAGACCCTGCACCACCAGGCGCGCGACGTCGCGCTCGCCCTCGCTAAGCGATTGCCAGCGCGATTGCAGCGCGGCGGCGGCAGCCTCCTGGCTGCGCCGCAGGCGATCCTGCCCGATCCCCTGTTGAATGG
>JAEWJD010000368.1 GCA_023386765.1 Pseudomonadota bacterium
GCACCCAGCAGCTCCAGCAGGTCGGCCAGTTCGCGGTAGTCCAGCGTCAGGCCGATGCGGTTGATGGGCACGCCGAAGCGCGCGCTGCGCCCGGCGATGCGGACATCGCACATGGCGGCGATCTCCAGGCCGCCGCCGACGCAGGCGCCTTCGATGCAGGCCACGGTGGGGTGGGGCGTGAGTTTGAGGCGGTCGGTCATGGCGAGCGTGAACTCGGCATACTCGCGCGCCTGTCCGGCGCCGTTGCGGTTTTCGTCGAAGCCGCCGATGTCGCTGCCGGCGCAGAACGCGCCGCCGGCGCCGCGCATCACGATGCAGCGCACGCTGTCGTCGGCGTTGAGCCGATCGAAGATGTCGCCGAACTCGCGGTACATCTCCAGCGTGAACGCATTGCGCTTGTCAGGGCGATCCATGAGAACCGTGACGATGCCGCGCTCGTCGCGCTCCAGGCGGATGGTCATGGCATGGCCTCCAGGTTGAGCGTGGTGCCGTCGAGCACCCGGTGGCCGTCCAGCCACAGCTGTGCGTCGGTGACGATGGTGTCGTAGTGGGCGGCGGCCTTGACGGTGCCGCCGATGTAGGCGCTGGTGCCCAGCGCAAGCTGGATGGCCCCGTAGACGCTTTCGTCGGAGAGCATGGTGCCGTCGAGCTGGCAGCAGGGGTTCATGCCCACGCCCAGTTCGCCGAGGTTGTAGACCAGCGGATCGTCGAAGCTGGCCATCAGCTCGCGGAACTTGCGCGCCTCGGCGCCGCCCTCGATCGAGACGGCCATGCCGCGTTCATAGATGATGCGCACCGGCTCGTCGCGGATGAGCGAGACGCCCGGAATGCTCGCGTTGACCACGATCACGCCTTCGGCGGTGCCTTCTACCGGCGCCAGGCTGGATTCGAGGCAGTAGCCGGCCGAGATGTCTTCGGTATTGGCAAAGCCATGCAGCGCGCGGCCACGGCGTCCGGCAATGCTCATGGTGATGTCGGTGCCGGCGGCGCTGGTGACGCGGGCCGTGTCGGCGCGCGTGAGCGCATCGGCCAGGCCTTGCACCTGGGGGCGCAGGGCCTGGAAGTCGGCGTTCCAGCCGTTGGCCAGGAAGAAGTCGGGCAGGTTGGATTCGGGCAGCACGATCACGCCGACGCCGGCGCGCGTGGCTTTCTGGCGGGCCTCGGTGTGCGCGGCATTGGCACGCGTGAGCGCGATGACCAGGTCGGCGCTGCACATGGCCTCGGCCACGATGCCGGAGAAGGGGCGGCCATGCTGGCGGCTGCCAGGCACCTGAAGCAGATGCGGGATGGCGCCGCATTCGTCGATGGCAATGGCCAGCGGCTGCACATTGTGCTCGGTGTAGAAGTCATACAGCACCAGCACGTTCATGCCGGGGCGGGTGTTGCCCAACAGGCCGACGACCTTGCGGGCATTTTCCAGCTTGAGCAGGGTGTTCATGCGCGCACCTCGGCAAGGATGGCGCGCTCAAGGATGTCCAGGCCACGCTCCAGTTGCTCGGTGCTCATGTTCAAGGGGCCCAGGAAGCGCAGCACGTTGCCGTGAAAGCCCGCCTTGACCAGGATCAGGCCGTTCTCGTAGGCGCGCTGCACGATGCGGGCGGTCGCTGCGCCGTCGGGCTGCAGGGTGTCGCGGTCGGTGACGATTTCCACCGCGCGCATGGCACCCAGGCCGCGTGCATCGCCCACGATGGGGATGTCGCGCCGCCAGGCTTCGAAGCGCTCGCCCAGGCGCTGGCCCAGCGCCTGGGCACGGCCTACGTAGTCATCGCGCTCCATGACATTGATGGCCGCCAGCGCCGCTGCGCAGGCCAGCGGGTTGCCGGCGTAGGTGCCGCCCAGGCCGCCCACTTCGGGGGCATCCATCAGGGCGGCGCGTCCGACCACGGCCGCGATGGGCATACCGCCGCCCATCGACTTGGCCAGGGTGTAGAGATCGGCGGCCACGCCGCTGTGCTCGGTGGCGAACCAACGTCCGGTGCGGCAGAAGCCCGATTGGATCTCGTCGGCGATCAGGACGATGCCGTGACGGGTGCAGAACTCGCGCAGCTGACGCATGAAGGGGGCGGGCACGGGGTGAAAGCCGCCTTCGCCCTGCAGCGGTTCGATGATCACCGCGGCGACCTGATTGGCGCCGATCTCCGTTTCGACCATGCGGACAAAGCGCTCGTAGGCCTGGCGCACGACGGTGTCCTCGTCGGTGCCGCTGCGGTAGACCACCGGGAAGGGGGCGCGATAGACCTCGCTGGCCAGCGGACCGAAGCCGGTCTTGTAGGCGGGGGCCTTGGCGGTCAGGGCCAGGGCCATGTTGGTGCGGCCGTGGAAGGCGCCTTCGAAGGCCACGATGGCCTGCCGGCCGGTGGCCCGGCGGGCGATCTTGACGGCGTTTTCCACCGCCTCGGAACCGGTGCTCTGCAGCATGACTTTCTTGGGCCAATCGCCCGGCACGCGCTGCACCAGCGCCCGGGCAAGGTCGATGTAGCCCGGGTACATGACGATGTTGAAGCAGGTGTGCAGAAACGCGTCAGCCTGTTGCTTGACTGCTTCGACTACGTCGGGATGGGCATGCCCGACGTTCAAGGTCCCGATGCCGCCGGCGAAGTCGAGAAAGGCGTTGCCATCCAGATCCTCGACCTCGGCCCCCTTGGCCTGGCGGGCAAAGATGGGGGGGCCGTTGGCGACACCCCGGGCGACGAACTGGTCGCGTTGCTGTTGGTACTGCTGGCACAGAGATCCCGGCAGGGAGGCGGGCATGGTGGAAGGCAAGGCACTCTCCTTGGAAAAAAACAGGGCAATGCAATGCGGCGTATCTTGCGCCTCCAAAATTGATTGTGTCAACCATAGAGTGCAAAATAGCATTTATGATTGTGTACAATCGTGGACGCGATTTGCTGATATCATCAATCGTCCCTCTGTCGACCCCTAGACGTACCCATTCCCATGGCTGCCTCCCCCAAGAAAACCAAGCCGCAACCGGCCCCGGCCAAAGACCGCAAACCCATGGCCTCGACTCAGGCGGTGGTGTTCGATGTGCGTACCCGCATTGCTTCGCAGGCTTTGCTGCCCGGCTCGCGATTGCCCGAGGAAGAGCTCGCCCAGAGCTACGACATCCCGCGCGCCAAGGCGCGCGAGGTGCTGGCCACGCTGGAGGATCGGGGCTTGATCGCGCGCGTGCCCAACAAGGGCGCGGTGGTGGTGCCGGTCGATATGGAAACCACCTACCGGCTCTACCAGGTGCGTGAAGCCCTGGACGGCCTATCGGTGCGGCTGGCGATGGAAAACGCCGGCCCCGAGGATTACGCCGGGCTCAAGGAACTGCTGGGCGCGCAGTTCGAGGAAAGCCTGCGCGACGGCGATATCGAGGCGCATGTCGATACCATTGCGCGTTTTCGCAACCGCGTGAACGAACTGGCCGGCAATCCTGTCCTGAGCGATCTGATCGAGCGCATCTATGAGCGTACGCAAGTGACCATGCGGCGCGTCGCGCTTCTGCCGGGCCGGGCCGAAATGGGCATCAAGCAGTATCGTGGCCTGCTTGATGCCATGATGCGCAACGACGGCGATGAGGCCGAGCGTTGCGTGCGCGAACTCAACCAGAGCGCGCGCGAATACATCCGCCGCTACAAAGATTATCTGTAGGCGCGGGTCGGCTTCAGGTGGCCGGCAGCGTGTCCATGAAGTGCTGCTGCAAGGCAAGCACGGCGGGCGCCAGCGGCCGCCCGCGACGCGTGAGCAGGTGGATCCGGCTGTTGTTCAGCAGCGGATTGGCCAGCGGCAGGGTGACCAGGCTGTTGGCCTGCTCGCCCTTGAGCGGCACGGAGCGGGGCGTCAGGATGTAGCCCAGGCCCAGGGTGGCGAACTCCCATAGCACCTTGAACGAGTTGGTCTCCAGCATGGGCTTGAGGCTGATCTGTTCATCCAGCTCAGCGGCCTGCACATGCTTGCGGACCCCGAAGGTGCCGCCCATGGCCGCGCCGGCGTGGGCTTGCAGGTCCGCCAGCTTGAGCGCGCCGCGGTGGCGGGCGAGCGGGTGCGCCTTGTGAACGTGCACGCGGATCGGGGCCAGGCGCGAGTAGTGCGAGTGCAGCCGTTCGTCAGTGGGTGGCTGAAACACCAGGCCCAGGTGGGCCACGTCTTCCAGCAGGTAGCGCACGGTTTCCTCGGTGCCGGCCACGCGCAGGTTGTAGCTTACGTCGGGGTGGGCAAGCAGAAAATCCCTCAGCACGGGCTCGAACACGATGTCGACGAAACCTTCGCCAAAGGCCAGTTCGATATGCCCGACCTGGGCCGATTTCAAGCTGTTGACCTCGGCCAGAAAGGTGTCGTGCAGATCCTGCTGGCGGCGCGCGAACAGGGTCAGCAGGCGGCCGGCGTCGGTCACCACCACGCCGCGTCCACGCCGCTCCAGCAGGCTTAGACCCAGGTCTTCCTCGAGCCGGGCGATGCTGCGGCTGACCACGGAGGGATCCAGCTCCAGGGCGTCGGCGGCGGCGCGCACGGAGCCCGTTTCGAGTATCTGGATGAGGCATTGCGCCCGTTTTCGGTCGAGCAGGTCTTTCATCCGTATCGCATCCTGGAAGACGAGGCTGATCGTTGCAGTTTATACAACGATCTATCGATAAAAGTGCTATGGATGCCAGCAGACAGGCTACCCATAATGCCTCGGATGACTGCATCCCTTTCCTTTCCGCGCTCCGCCGCCGGCTTGTTGCCGGCCCTTGAAACCCTGGCCCCGGAGTTTGTCGCCATCCGCCGGCAGATCCATGCCCATCCCGAGTTGGCCTTCGAGGAGACCCGCACCAGCGAACTGGTGGCCCAGGCGCTGGCCGGATGGGGCTACGAGGTGCATCGGGGCCTGGCCGGCACCGGCGTGGTGGGCCGTCTGCGCAAAGGCGAGGGCACGCGCACGCTGGGCATCCGGGCCGATATGGATGCGCTGCCCATCCAGGAGAAGACCGGCCTGCCGTACGCCAGCACGCTGGCCGGCAAGATGCACGCCTGTGGGCACGACGGGCATACCGCCATCCTGTTGTGCGCGGCCCGTTACCTGGCGCAGAGCGCTGCGTTCTCTGGCACGCTGAATCTGATCTTCCAACCGGCCGAAGAGAACGAGGGCGGCGCGCTGCGTATGCTCGAAGAAGGTTTGTTCGAGCTTTTCCCCTGCGATGAGGTCTACGCCCTGCACAACACCCCCGGTCTGCCGGTGGGCAAGCTGGGTGTGATTGCCGGGCCGGCGATGGCTTCCTTCGACCGGGTCACGATCACGCTGAGCGGGCGTTCTGCCCACGGGGCCATGCCGCATCACGGCATCGACGTGATGCAGGGGGCGGCCAGCATCGTGCTGGGACTGCAATCCATCGTCAGCCGCGAGGTCGATGCCCTCAAGTCGGCCGTGATCACCGTGGGAGCCATCGAAGCGGGCGCGGCCTACAACATCGTGCCCGAGAGCGCACATATCAAGATCGGCGTGCGCACGCTGGACCCCGCCGTGCGCGAACAGGTGCAGTCCCGCCTGCAGGCATTTGTCCAGGCGCAGGCCAGCAGCTATCAGCTGCAGGCGCAGGTGCACTATGAACGCAAGTATCCCGTGCTGGTGAACCACGTGGCGCAGACCGAGCGTGCCCGGGCGGTGGCCACGGACCTGCTGGGCGAAGACAACGTCGTGACGCGCACGCCCGTGATGGGCAGTGAGGATTTCGCCTACCTGCTGGAGCGCTGCCCGGGCAGCTATGTGCGCTTGGGCAACGGCGTGGGTGAAGACGGCGGCTGCATGGTCCACAACCCGCTCTATGACTTCAATGACAAGGCGTTGCCCGTCGGGGCGGCGTTCTGGGTCAGCCTGGCACAAAGCTACCTCGTTTAATAAAAAAACCGGAGACAACCATGAGTTCGCTTACCCGCCGCCATTTCCTGCTTGGCACCGCTGCAGCTGCCGTCGCGCCCTGTCTGGGCTGGCGCGCCGCTCAGGCCGCCAGCCCCTATCCCGATCGTCCCCTGGCGCTGGTCGTGCCCTATCCGGCCGGCGGGGCGAGCGACAATTCGGCCCGCATCTTTGCCGAGTCGATCGGCAAGAGCCTGAAGCACCAGGTGGTGGTCGAGAACCACGGCGGCGGGACCGGCATCATTGGTGCCAACAAAGTCCTGTCGGCGCCGGCCGATGGCTACACCTTCATGCATGGGTCGCTCAACGAGGTCTTTCTCACGCCCCTGCTCAATCCGGCCGCACGCTACCGGCCCGAGGATTTCACGCTGGTGGCGCCGGTGACCGACTCCAACATCGTGTTGCTGGTGCGCCGCGACCTGCCGGCCAAGACCTTCGATGGCTTTCTGGAGCTGGCACAGCAACGCAAGGGCCAGCCCATGAGCTATGCCACCGTGGGCATCGATTCGATGTACCACCTCATGGGCGAGGCACTGGGCAAGCGTATCGGTGCGTCCTTTCTGCACGTTCCCTACAAGGGCGCGGCACCCGCCCTGCAGGGGGTGGCCGGCGGCGAGGTCGACTTCGCGATCCTGCCGTACCAGACCGCCTTCTCATCCCTGGAAGATCATGGCCGGCTGCGGCTGCTCACCAGCTTTTCCACCGAGCTGCCCGCGGCCATGAAAGGCGTGCCGCTGATCTCGGCATCGCGCCACGTGCCGGACTTCGAGTACAGCATCAACGGCGGCTACTTCGTGCGACGCGGCTCGCCGCCCGAGCGCGTGGCCGTGCTGCGCGAGGCGATCGGCCAGGCGCTGGCCAAGCCGGAGATCCGGGAGCGCCTGGAAGCCGAGGGCCGCACCGTGGTGCAGCCGGTCAGCGATCCGGCGGTGGTGCAGCAGTATTTCGACGGTTATGCGCAGCGGGTCAATGCCCTGATCAAGGGCGTGGGGCGCAGTCCGCTGGGTTAAGGCGCGCGCAGGGCCTCAGCCCAGCGCGCCTTCGATCAGCCGCAAGTCCTGGTCGGCCTGCATGCGCATCAGGCGCAGCAG
>JAEWJD010000393.1 GCA_023386765.1 Pseudomonadota bacterium
ATGTGCTCATGGTTACGCGGCCTTGGCGGGAATGGCGGGATAGGTCTTGGCCGGGTTGATGCGCAGGTCGGCCGAAATCTTGCCGGTGCGCCCATCCTCGAACTTGACTTCGGTTTCGATGAACTGATGGTCTTTGCCGCTGTAGAGCGCATCGATCAGCACGCCGTATTTCTGCGCGATGAAGGCGCGGCGCACCTTGCGCGTGCGGGTCAGTTCGTCATCATCGGGATCCAGCTCCTTGTGCAGAATCAGGAAGCGGTGGATCTGCGAAGCCGCCAGGCGCGGATCCTGGGCCAGGTCGGCGTTGACCTTTTCGACGCAGTCACGGATCAGGTCGTAGGTTTCCTGCTTGCCGGCCAGATCGGTATAGCCGGCATAGGGCATGCCGCGGCGCTCGGCCCAGTTGCCCACGGCTTCCAGGTCGATGTTGATGAAGGCGCAGGCTTCGTCGCGGTCGGCGCCGAAAGCCACGGCCTCTTTGATGTGTGGAAAAAACTTGAGCTTGTTCTCGATGTACTTGGGCGCGAACAGGCTGCCGTCGGCCAGCTTGCCGACATCCTTGGCGCGGTCGATGATCTTGAGTTGGCCGTCGCCGTCGAGATAGCCGGCGTCACCGGTGTGATACCAGCCGTTCTCGTCGCGCGCCTCGGCCGTGGCGGCGGGGTTGCGGTAGTACTCCTTGAAGAGTCCCGGGCTCTTGACCATGATCTCGCCGTTGTCGGCCACGCGGATTTCCACGCCCTTGACCGGCGGGCCCACGGTATCGTCGCGCACTTTGCCGTCGGGCTGCACGCAGACAAACACCGACGTCTCGGTCGAGCCGTAGAGCTGCTTGAGGTTGATGCCGATGGAGCGGTAGAAGACGAACAGATCCGGGCCGATGGCTTCGCCTGCCGTGTAGGCCACGCGCACGCGGCTCATGCCCAGGGCATTGCGCAAGGGGCCGTAGATCAGGATGTCGCCCAGGCGGTAGCACAGGCGGTCCCATGCACTGACGGACTCGCCGTCGAGAATGCGGGTGCCCACGCGGCGCGCCAGGTTCATGCAGAGGTGGAACAGCTTGCGCTTGGGGCGGCCGGCATCTTCCATGCGGATCATCACATGGGTCAGCAGTTCTTCCAGCACGCGCGGCGGCGCAAAGTAATAGGTCGGTCCGATGTCGCGCATGTCGATGGCGACCGTGTCGGGCGATTCGGGATGGTTGACCGTGAACCCGGACACGAGCAGCTGCGTGTAGGAGAACATGTTCTGGCCGATCCAGGCCGGCGGCAGATAGGCCAGCACGTCCTCGCGATCACCCAGGCCCTCCATCTCGGCCACGGCGCGCGCGCGGTCGATCAGCGCGTGATGGGTCAGCACCACGCCTTTGGGCTTGCCGGTCGTGCCCGAGGTGTAGAACATGGCGGCGGTGTCGTCCGGCTGCACGCCACGCGCCGTCTGCAGATAGAAGTCCGGGTGCTTGTCGGCATGCTGGCGGCCGGTCTGCTCCAGCGTCTCGAACGACAGCAGCATGGGGTCGTGATAGTTGCGCATGCCGCGCGGGTCGTCATAGACGACGTGCTTGAGGGCCGGGCAGTCTTCGCGCACCTCCAGCATCTTGTCGACCTGCTCCTGGTTCTCGACCACGGCGACACTGATCTCGGCATCCTGCAGCACATAGACCATTTCTTGCGCCACGGCGTCCTGGTAGAGCGGCACGGGAATCGCGCCCAGTGCCTGCGCGGCCATCATGGCGATATACAGGCGCGGACGATTCTCGCCGACGATGGCCACGTGCATGCCGGGGGCGATGCCCAGCACGGTCAGGCCATGGGCGGCCAGGCGCACGTGTTCGGCCACTTCGGCCCAGGTAAGGGTTTGCCAGATGCCGAGATCTTTCTCGCGGATCGCAGGCTGCGAAGCTCGCGCGCTGGCATGTTCGAGCAATAGGGCAGGAAATGTCTGCGCCACGGCCGGTCCTGCCGAGGGCTGGGAATGCGCCACGTTGTCTCCTCCGGTTCGCGCGCCGGGCGACGTTGGCCGAAAGGCTTCCGTTCAGGCGCATGACCAGTTCGTTTTAGGTTTACGGCTGCAGTTAAGGTATAAGGTTGGGTTGTCGCCAACTGTCACCACCACGACATTCGAGGAACTTTTAGGGTATTCCCGATGCAGCTCACCGACTCGCTACATCTAGCCGCAGCCTGGTTCCGAGAGCTCGACAGCGAACAGCGGGCGCGGGTCGAGCGCGACATCTCCGTGCAGCACGCACAGGCCGGAACGATCATAGAGCGCAAGGGTGAACTCGCCCAGGCCTGGATCGGCGTGCTGGCGGGGCTGGTGAAAGTGTCGGTCGGCAATGCCGAGGGCAAGGTGGCTTCGTTGACCGGTGTGCCGGCCGGCGGTTGGATCGGCGAGGGCTCGTTGCTCAAGCGCGAGATCCGCAAGTACGACGTCGTGGCCCTGCGCGATTCCGTGGTGGCGAGGCTGCCGGCACCCACCTTCGAATGGCTGCTGGATACCAGCATTGCCTTCAACCGCTACCTGCTGCACCAGCTCAATGAGCGCGTGGCGCAATTCATCGGCAAGGCCGAATACGACCGCTTGCTGGACCCGGATGCACGGGTGGCGCGCTGCCTGGCCGAGTTGTTCAATCCGCTGCTTTATCCCGGCATGGGCATGCGCCTGACGATCACCCAGGAAGAGGTCGGTTATCTCGCGCGGGTCTCGCGCCAGCGCGCCAACCAGGCCTTGCGCAAGCTCGAGGATGCGGGTTTGCTCAAGGTTGAGTACGGTGCGGTGCGCGTGCTCAACCTGGATGGCCTCAAGGGATACGGGGCCGACGTGGCGGGCCTGGAAGAAGACTAGCGTTTGAAGCGATCAGCCCGCCTGGGCGAGGTCGCCGGTGGCCAGCGACCAGGCCAGCAACAGCATCACCACGGCGATCAGGCCGTCGAGCACGCGCCAGGCGCGGGCATCGGTAAAGAAGGGGGCAAACAGGCGCGAGCCCACGCCCAGCACGAGCAGCCACATCACCGAGGCTGTCAGCACGCCGCCGGCGAAAGCGATGCGGGCATCTGCGAATCCGTGGGCCAGTGATCCCACCACCACCATATCGAGCCAGAAGTGCGGGTTGAGCAGCGAGAAACCCACCGCGCCCAGCAGCGCGGGGCGCCCGGGGGG
>JAEWJD010000022.1 GCA_023386765.1 Pseudomonadota bacterium
AAGACGGGGCCAGCGTCACCGTCACCCCGGCAACCGGCGCAATCCCCGTTGGCGGCACTGGGGCGTTGTCGACGGTCGTGGCGCCGGCCGGCGCCCCGCAAGGGATCGTTTACCAGTCGTCGGATACGTCGATCGCTACGGTCACGCAAGCAGGGCTCGTAACCGGCGTGGGCGAGGGCGTGGTCGAGATCACGGTCCGCAGCCTGGCCGACGGCACGAAATCCGATATCGCGGAAATCACCATCACGGCCTGACCATGATCCTGACCGATATCGGCGAGGTCGGGGTGCACGCGGGGGAGCGGACGCACGTGTTGCGCCCGTCTCTCTACGCAATGAGCCGCCTGGGAGAGCCTGCGGAGATTGTGGCGTTGTTCGTGTCGGTCATGGGCGAGGCTCCAGCCATGGCAGACGCTCTGGCCGTGCTCTATGCCTGCTCGGAAGATGACCTCTCCCCCATGTTCGGTGCCATGGAGATCCAGTGTGATCGAGTGGTCTATGTCCCGGGGCTTGCAGATCCTGCGCAGATTATCCCCATCGCTCGCTGCCTCCTGCGGCACGGCGTGACCGGAGCGCTCGCTCCCTTGCCCCGCGCCGCCGGCGACGAGCCAGAGTACGTGCAGGAGTTCGATGCTCGAGCTCATGTGGCGCTCGCAATGGCCCATCTCGGGATCCGAGAGCGCGATGCCTGGCAGATGACCATGACCAGTCTGGTTGGCGCGTTGCGAGCCAAGTTCCCGCAGCAGGCCCCTGGCGCCAGCGCCCCAAGTATCGAAGAAACAGAAGCCGCGCTGGAGTGGCATGACCGCGTGCTGGCTAAGAAGTCACAGCGAGGCGAAGGGTAAAAAATGTCTGAGAACGTCGGCACTATCTATTACACGGTCGAGGCCGACACGGCCAAGCTGCTGGACAGCATTAAACCGGCAGACTCAAGTCTGGACAGCCTGGGCAAGACCTTTGGTCGAACCGACAAAGCCGCGAATGCCGCCGAGTTCCAGCTGACCAAGACGGCTGCGGCCGTCAAAAGCCTGGGCCGCGAGTCTTCCGGCGCCAGCTCGGCGCTGGGCGGTCTGGGCAAGGTGCTGGGTGGTCTGCTGACGCTGCAGGGCGTCAATAGCCTCATCCAGATGGCAGACGGTTATAACGCCATGGCCGAACGAGTGCGCATGGCTACCGCCTCCCACGAAGAGTACGAAATGGTGCAGCAGCGCCTTTTGGCGACTGCAAACACCACCTACCGCGCGATGTCTGAGGCCCAGGAGGTCTATATCCAGACCGCCGACAGCATCCGCGCAATGGGGTACAGCACCTCGCAAGCCCTGGATATCACAGATAGCCTCAGCTATTCGTTCGTCAAGAACGCCACCGCGGCAGACCGCGCCCAGTCCACCATCCGAGCCTATGACCTTGCCCTTAACAAGGGCAAAGTCGACGCCATCGGCTGGCTGACCATTGTGGGGGCTATCCCGACTGTCGTCGGTGACATTGCCACGGCGATGGGGAAGACCGAGGCTGAAATTCGAAAGATGGGCGCCAGCGGGGAGATATCGGCCCGGATGCTTAACGAGGGCCTGCTGCGGTCTGTTGACGCAAACAAAGCTGCCGCCGAAGGCATGGCCACCACCGTGGCCGACGCCTTTACCAAGCTCCGCAATAACCTGGCCGCATATGTTGGTGAGGCCAACCAGGCGACCGGCGCCACTGGCATTCTGTCCTCTGCGATTGAGGGGGTGGCGGAGAACATAGACCTGATCGCAAAGGGGCTGATGGCTGCAGGGGCTGGAGCGCTGGCCTTGTACATTGCCCGGGCTGGGCAGGCGGCGCTGTCGAGCATTGCAGCGAGTGCGGCGGCAAGGAAGGCCGCCTCTGCTGCTCTGGTTGAGGCCCAGGCCCGCGTCAGCGCCACTCAGGCCGCCTTGGCCCAAGCGCAAGCAAATTCGGCCCTGGGTGGCTCCTACACCCACCTCACTGCAGCACAGGCCGCGAATACGGCCGCCACCGCAGCATTGACCACGGCTCAGCGGGCAGCGGCTACTGCCAGCGCAGGCTTGCTGAGTGTCTTGGGCGGGCCGGCAGGGATAATCGGCATGGTCGCCTCGGTGGCGGCCGGCATGTACCTGTTCAGCGATAGCTCCGAGCAAGCGACGGCTAGCCTTGAGGGAATGGATGGCACGCTGGACTCTGTCAAGGAGAAAATGAAGGAGCTTGGCGAAGCGCAGCGCCAAGTCATGATGGATAAGGCTGAATCAAGCCTGGCCGACGAGTTGAAGAAGCTCGACAAGGCATTTGATGAATTGGCGCGCGGCTCTCTTGCCGATGGAACCAGGGCAGTAGCCGCGTGGAGGGCGGCCAATTCGAGCGCTATCGAGGATCTGATCAGCCAAGCCAAACGCGGGGAAATCTCTTACAAAGACCTCGACGCCTCGCTGTTGGGCATGGTGCGCACCTACGCCCAAGCGAATGGACGATCCGCAGAGTGGGTCAGTCAGATGACCGGCATGGTCGCCGCAACAACGCAGACCGCTCGTGCCACAGAAGAGGCGCGGACAAAGGCCGATAAGTTGCGGCAAGCGCACGATGAGCTTGCCGCCGCTTCGCGAAACGCCGCGGCAGCCCAGGGAGAGCTCAATGACGCCTTCGACAACACCGACGCGCAAGCCTATCTGAATAAGCTCAAGGAGCGGCAGGCTGCCATTGAGGACGGCAACAGCGCTGTGAAACAAGCTGAGCGGTTCATCAAATCGCTTACCACTGCGTCTCCCGAAATGATCGCTCAGATCCGGGCGCAAGCTCAGGCGACGGACGCTGCTCAGGCTGCGCAAGCGCGCCTCAAGGGCGGGGTGTCCGCTGCCTCCAAAGCCGTATCCGAGCAGAAGTCGGCCGTGGCTGAGAACATCAAGGCGATTGACAAGCTGGCTGAATCACTGATGTACGCGGGCCTCGAGGGTGAGGCTCTGGCCGTCGCGCAAGCCAAAAGTAGCCTAAACCAGTACGCCACGCCCGAGCAGATCGCGGCGGTCGAGGGGTTGGCCAAGGCTATGCACCAGGCTGCCGAGGCCAAGGCGAATCTTGAGGCCCTTAAGCAGATTGACCCGTTTGCGGGTGAGAAGGCCCGTTTTGACTCCGAGTTGGCTCAGTTGCGCAAGCTCAACCAGGCCAAGGCAATCGAGGACCAACGATATCTTGACCTGAAGGCGCAGGCAGAGCGGAAACATGGGGACGCGATGTTCGTGTTGCAAGAAGCGAATTTCCGCGCGCAGTCGACGTGGAACAACTCGCTCATGTCGAGTCTTGATGCGATGGGGGCAACAGGCGCGCAAGTCATATCCGGGCTGGCTGTTGGGATGACCTCGGGGGCGCAAGCTGCTCAGATGCTTGGACAGGCAGTCGTAAACGAAGTGGTGGGCTCCTACGTGAAGCTAGGCATTGCTCAGGTGAAGGCTTGGGTGATGGGCAAGGCGGCTCAGGCATCCGCAGCAGCTGGATATGTGGCATCAGTCAGCGGGCAGGTTGCAGCAAATACGGCGCTGGCGGCGCAGGCGGCTTTCGCTTCGACTGCCGCCATTCCGATCGTTGGGCCGGCAATGGCACCTAGCGTTGCGGCCGCATCCGGCGCGGCAGCTGCTTCCTTGGGCGGTCCTGCCGTTGCCGCCGCTTCCGCTACTTTGGCCGGTGGCCGTCAATACGGCGGCCCAGTCGGGGCCGGCAAGATGTATCGCATCAACGAAGCCGACAAGCCCGAGATCCTCAATACCGCCAGTGGGAAGCAGTACTTGCTTCCCAACACCCGTGGCGAGGTTGTGAGCAACAAGGATGCAACTCGGGCTGGGCCCGCTTCTGCCGGGGGCGTTGTCGTCCAGCTTTTCGAGAATCCTGATCGTGGCGGCCAGGTAGAGAGCTATCGCGGTGCGGATGGTGAGGAGGTCATTGCGCTGTTCGTTGCAGACATCCGCGGAGGCGGTCGGGCATCTCAAGCGATTGAGGGCACTTATGGTCTGACCAGGAGGGGCATGTGATCGAGACGGATATCTACTACCCGGAGGGGCTGCCCCATCCCTTGCGAGAAGGGAAAACCACTCGGCACGTCCAGCCATTCCGTCGCACGACCATGGCGGATGGGCGTTCAAGGCAGCGGCGGGTTTTCACGAGCGTCCCAAGCATCGGCAGCTATCGCTTCATCTTTGATGATGCGCAGGCCGCTGCGTTTGAGGTCTGGTTCAAAGTTGCGCTGCAGGACGGTGCGGCGTGGTTCAACATGCCGCGCCGCACCCCTTTGGGCCAATCTGTCCTGGTCTGCCGCTTTACAGGCATGTATCAGGGGCCGGATGAGCATGGGCTCAACCGCTGGACTGTCTCTGCGGAAATGGAGGCCTGGGAGCGTCCGTTGCTTCCTGATGAGTGGGGCTTGCTGCCCGGCTTTGTGGCGCAAGCCGACATCTTCGACATCGCAATGAATCACCATTGGCCGGAGGCGGAATGACGATCCTCGCTGTCGTTTATGCCAGCGCGCCTGATGACGAGGTGATCATCCCGTCCCTGGAGATTTCCGTTCCAGGGCTGGCCCCTATTCGGATCTGTGCTGGGTTTGAGGATCATGAGCTTGGGGTTGATGGGCAGCTTCACCTCTTCGAGGCTGGTTCACTCCAAGTGGCGCTGCCGGCGAGCAACACAACGGGCCAGCAGACGCTTACGTTTGGCGTGGCCAATGTGAACGGCGTGGCCCAACGCTACGTCGATGCGGCGCTCGAGGCTGGCGAACGGGTAGCGCTCATCTATCGGGAATACCTTGCAAGCGACAAGTCGGCGCCCGCCCGCCGGCCCCTTGTGATGACCATGACGGGCGGGCAGCTCTCCAATGGCGAGGCTCAATTCGAGGCGGGC
This sequence comes from Pseudomonadota bacterium, assembly GCA_023386765.1. Classification (GTDB taxonomy): domain Bacteria; phylum Pseudomonadota; class Gammaproteobacteria; order Burkholderiales; family Burkholderiaceae_B; genus Bordetella. The sequence continues at coordinate 4,881 of JAEWJD010000022.1, forward strand.
TACTACGACCTGCTGAATGCAGCCTGGCCGCGGCAGCGCTACACGGTCGAAAACGCTCCAGGGCTCAAGTACATGCGATGAACCGATACCTGCAAACACACTACGTGAAAGGTGGGCGCGGACCGCTGGAGTTGGATTGCTACGGCCTTGTCCGGCTGGCGCGCACGGAGCTTTACGGGAAGCCGATGTTGCCCCTGTGCGCCGAGGCCAAGCCGGGGGACCTCCGGGCGATCACCCGCGCGGTCAAAAATGTGGCAGTCCTGGAGGGCATGCATCCAGCCGCGCCGGCACCGGGGGCTATTGCCACTGCCTGGCGCGCATCGCTTTGCGTGCACGTCGGGATTGTGGTTGAGGCAGACGGGCGGATCTGGGTCCTTGAGACGGATGAGCCGACTGGCCCGTGCCTGACGCGAATGGCTGACTTTGAGCGGCGATATACAAAGGTGATGTTCTATGACGATCAAGGTCTACCCGAGCCTGCTTCCCGGCCTGCCGATTGAGGAGCATGCCGCCGATGGGGTGACGCTGGCCGAGTGGCTGAATTCGAAAGGGATCGACTATCTAGCGCACGAGATCCAGCCCGTGGAGGTATGGCGGAACGGGCAGCGGCTGGCGGCCGAGGACTGGGGCTCTGTGGTTATTCGTCACGCCGACGACGTGCAGATCCGCCTGATACCCAACGGCGGGGTTTTCAAAGCGCTCGGCTCGATCATCGGTAAGGTGTTCAATCTGGCGTTCGGGTGGCTAATGCCCAAAAGCCGCAGCCAGTCGCACCGATCCCCAGAGCAAGGCAGCCGGCTGGAGAACAGCCAAGCCACGGCCAACTCTGCAAAGCTTGGCGAGGTCGTGCCTGAGTTGGCAGGCCGCTTCCGGCGATTCCCTGACTACCTGACCCCGCCGCGGCGGCGCTTTGCTGGACGTCGCGAGCAATGGCTTGAGTTTCTCTGCTGCGTCGGCCCAGGGCGCTACCAGATCGACCCAGCCGACGTGAAGATCGGGAACACGTCGTTCTCCGCACTGGGGGATAATGCGCAGTACGAGATCCTTGAGCCTGGCGAGCTGGTGACAGGCCGCCCCGGCCATGAGCACTGGTACACCTCCGATGAGGTAGGCGGGACCTCATCGGGCACGGCGGGCCTGGAGTTGAGCGCTGAATTCTCTTCGGAGGTCAATCCTGACGCCACCAGCTATGACGTCGACGGAGCGCTCCTGACGATGCATGGCGCTACCGTTCCAGCCGGCTGGGGCGCTGGGACAATGTTGGCTATTTATGTCCACATGAACTACGAGGTGTCGCGGGACGTTTTCAGCACGTTCCCAGAGGACAAATACATCAATCGGTTCACCGGCAACTTCCGCGAGATTTCTCCTGGCGACGGGATGGCCGTAGAAGTCTGGTACGGCAATGAGATCGTTTCGGCAAGAATTCGAGACTACTCCGTAAACCAGACCGGTGTAGGGTGGATCACCCTGGTGGTCGACGATGGGGTCGCATTCGACGCGCTCGAGCCGGGAACGTATGCAATGAGCTTCTTCATCAAGAGCCGGCGGTATCGTGTTGTCAGCCTTCCATCTGAGAACCAGGTAGAGGTAGTTGGGAACGATGGAGGCAGTGATGTCGCTGGCTGGCGTGGATTTGCTCCGTATGAGGGTGGGGCAGCTGTTTCTGCGGACTCTGCGACTATTTACGGCGATTGGTCAGGGACATTCGTCGCATGTCCGGCGGGAGAACTCACAGACGCCATGGAGGCAGATTTCTTCTTCCCAGGTGGGCTGGGCTACGTCGCAGACAATGGCAGGTTGCGCGACTGGTCGGTTCGGGTGGAAATCCAGTACCGAGATGCTCGCGCTGGCGGCGCGTTCTCGTCCCAGCTGCTTATATATAGTGACGCAACGCTTGACCAGATCGGTTTCACTGAGCGGATCGACTTCGGCGGGATGATCCGCCCCGAGGTCAGGGTACGACGGCGCGGGGCTCAGGACACGTCTACTCAGGTCAATGACAAGATCCAGTGGTACGGGCTGCGCACCCGGCTGAACACCCGGGATGAGTATCCGGATTGGACAACCATGTCGGTCCGAATTCGAAGTGGCGGCCGGCTCGGCGCTCAATCTGAGAATCAGGTCAACGTGGTGGCCACCCGGATTCTTCCTGAGTTGCAGCTTGACGGCGCGTGGTCGGAGCCGCGGCCGACGCGTGACATATCCGCGTTTGTCCGCTACATCGCAGGGAGCATCGGCTACACGGATGCCAATCTGGATATGGACGAATTGCGGCGGCTGCATGCAATCTGGGCCGCGCGCGGAGAGACCTTCGATCACGTCTATGACGCGACGACGGTTAAGGAAGCGCTTAACCTCGCGCTGGGCGCAGGCATGTCCGAGTTCACTGTGCACGATGGCCTGATCCTGCCCGTTCGGGATGGGTTGCGGACGCAATTCGAGCAGTCCTACTCGCCCCACAACATGACGGGGCCACTCGTCCGGGCGTTCAGGGCCCCTCGCGTAGACGACTTCGACGGGGTTGAAGTCGAGTTCACCGACGGCGAGACATGGGCCCAGGAAACGGTCAAGTGCCTGCTGCCTGGGGACCAGGGCTTCAAGCTGGACAAGATCCAGTTGCGTGGCGTGACAGACCGCACCAGGGCCTGGCGCATCGGAATGCGACGGCGGCGCGAGCTGCGATACAGGCGCTGGGACTATTCGTTCACCACAGAGATGGATGCTCTCAACAGCCGGTATCTCAGCTATGTCCCATTGATCGGGGATGATCCTGGCTACGGGGCGTCAGCGATTCTCAAGCATATCGAGCCGGCCGGGGGATCGGCATTGCTTTACGTGAGCGAGCCGGTCAACTGGGAGCCAGACGCTCAGCATGTGGTGGCATACCGACGCCCAGACGGCACGCTCGTCGGCCCGTTTCCGGCGCGGCCAGGCGATGACGAATACGCCGTCCTCGCCGATATTCCCCAGCCCTGGCCGGTGGTGACGCTCAGGCAAGAGCCCCCGCACGTCTATTTCGGCACAGTCGAGCGCTGGTGCTTCCCAGCCCTGATAACTGGGATACGTCCTAGCGGCATGGAGTCGGCCCAGGTCGAAGCGGAGAACTACGATCCCCGCGTCTACGGTTCAGACGACGAGCAGCCCCCAGGCTGACCCTTTCACGATTCAACACAGCCCCTTTCGAGGGGCTTTTCTTATTTGGGCGACAGAATGGCCAAATACAACACGGGGAATCCCCTGGGGAGCAAGTCCCCGAAGGATCTTTCGGACAACGCCCAGAACTTGGACGACGCGGTCAACGATCTGGGCAAAGACACGTGGCTTGATCGTTTCGGGAAAATTCGGGTCACCCTGAGCGGGTACGGCCGAATGTTCTCGCTGTTCATGGCTCAATCTGCAGCGCGCTTTCAGCAATTCATGACCGGCGCTGTCAGCCAGTTTGAACAATTTCTGCTCAGCTCGGGCTATCAGGATCTCGGCGACTACCAGCCTGGGCTGCAGATCACGGAGCGAAACCAGATTTTCTGGAAAGACGGCGAGCTGTACCGCGCTGGCGCCAGCCTCCCGCTGCCTTATGTCACGACCGGAGATTGGGCCTCTGAATCTGCGTCTTTTGTCGCGGTTGGCGATGCGGCGCTTCGTCAAGACCTGGGTTCCGCTGCCGACGGTGCCGGCGCTGAGCTTGTGGGTTTTCGCCCGGGTGGCTCGCTTGCGGCCGGGCGGACTGTGCAGAAGAAGCTGGAAGAGAATCTCTCTGCCGCTGACTTCGGTGCAGCTGGGAACGAGGCGGGTGACGACTCTGCGGCGTTCTCCAAGATTGAGGCGGTGCACACTGGCCAGCATGTTGACCTGCTGGGCAGAGTCTATGTGGTTGATGCCATCCCGGAAGGAAACGATTATTTCAACGGCGCTTTCAAGGTCGGAGCGGACGTTTTCTGGCAAGACGAGCGGCCGCGCACGATGCTGTTCGACGGCGCGCGTGCCAGTGTCGAGGTGCTGCGCACCCGGCTGGGGGTGTACCGTCAGATCGTGATGGTGATTCCGGCGGCGGACGGCAACAGCGTCAACGTGGTGCACACGGAGCAGAAGAATCACGGCATCGACGTCGGCAAGTCGGTCAAGGTCTACAACTCGCAGGATCTTGGCAGCTCCAAGACCCCGCTCACGCTGGACCGCGTGCTGTACAAGGACCCGGCCTACAACCTAGGGCCGTTCTCCAGCGGCCCGATGGGCAACGGCCGGCACGGCATGATCTTCGCGCGCACGACCGCCACCGGCGCAGACCAGAATCCGATCTTTGTTTACACCGACGACCGCGGCCAGACTGTGGGGACCGTCGAAGTGTCGTTCGGAAGCTGGGGCCTGACGCGCAGCTTCTTCCATAGCAAGTTGGTGCCGTGGCTGGCCGCTGAGGGTGGCCATGACACGATGGGCTACAAGGCATACGCCTACACCGCCTCGCGCGGCATCGTTGACTACGGCACGCGGGACAATGGCGCGACGTGGCTGGAACCCGTGGAGATCGTCAAACGGTCCGTGCATGATCCTGCGTCCGAAGTCGCCGGTATTTCTGAAACCAGCGTGGTGCGGGTCGGCAAGCGCAAGCTGTGGATCATGGTGGGCCGTACCGGTGTGGATCAGGCGTTTTGCTCTGTGTCGACCGATCAACAGAGCTGGACACCGGCAAAGCTGATCCCTAACGTGAACCTGCGCAGCAACCCGCCCGAGCTGGTTTACCACGGCGGCAAGGTCTACTTTTTCGGGTTCAGCCGCAGCGGCGACAAAGAGATGCAGCCCTTCGCGTCCAACGCCTTGATGGTGTCCGTGGGTGATCCTGACGAGATTCTGGCCAGTGGCGGCCGGCATGGCTGGGGCAACTGGAAGCGCCTCACGAACCTGAAATTCTGGCCCACGGGCTATATGTACCCCGTGAAGCTGCGCGGCGAGTGGAACATTTACTTCACTGGCGGCGAAGACCTGGCGGGAGGCTCGACGGGCCGCACGGGGCTGCTGTACCGGCTATCGAACGATATTCCTCAGACCTCCAACGTCAAGGAAGACCAGGCCCAGATCCCCCGGCCGAACATGTTGCCGACTGGCAGCCTGCTGGACTGGCCAAGCGGGACCACTATCTCCGCCACAACTGAGCGTCGGCCCGTTATCCCCGGCCTTACGTTTGCCCGGGCCTCGTTTGTGGGCGGCGCAACAGTTACCCAGACGCGCGGCGACAAGGGCCCCTTCGGCATGAGTGTGGATCGCGCCGACGGGGCCGCAGCAACGCAGTCCATCGTGCTGATTGCAACCCTGACCACCGAGGACAGCCTGCAGTTCCGGGGCGAGCAAATGCAGGTTTCCCTGCGCGCTCGGTGCAAGCCTGGATTCTCGGCAGCCGGGCGGGCGCTGCTTGTTCGTGCGCGCCAGACGGACGTGGGCAATCAGGTCATCACGACGGCGAACGGCTTTTTCGCCGGCGATAAGCCCGTGGCGTCGAATCACACATCAATCGTGCTGACCGAGAACTGGAACGACTTCGAGGTGTCGATCAACGCGATCGACAAGACCGCGCAGCAACTGATGCTGCGCCTTGAGTATGCGCCCGAGGGAGTTGCGAGCAACGACGGGTTTGAATTCGAGCTGCTGAACATCCGGCCAGGCAAGGAAGAGACGCCGTTTGTCATCGAGGACATCAACACAGTGCGCGCCTGGGCGGACCGGTTCGTCCAGGTCAAGACCTACGCAACCGTGAACGGCTCGATCTGGGTGCCGTTCACGACGCAAATGCACCGTGTTCCCTCCGTGACGCTGACCGCGGGCACGGCTTCGCAGGTCACGCGCGACGGCTTTCTGCTCACGCACACGGCGGCAGGCACGACGACGGCAACTATCAACGGCTCGATCTGAGCGCGAGTAGCGGGAGGCAGACATGCCCCAAAGGACAACGAAGATGGACAACAACTGGCTGGATCAAGTGCTGCCCAAGGCGCCGGGCCTGATCGGGAGTGCCGGCGCGCTGATGTGGATGCAAGGAAGCTGGCCGCGCAAAGTGGCCATGCTGATTCTCGGCGTGGCAGCGAGCGAGTACGGCACGGGCGACCTTGTGGCCTGGACTGGCGTTTCTGAAGGGCTGGCCGGCTTCGCTGTGGGCATGTTCTCGATGACTGCAGTTGACTGGGCATTTCGCACCTGGGACCAATTCGCGCTTGGACCGACGCTCAACGATTGGGTGCGCAAGCGCCTGGGGCTGGGGCCGCAGCATGGGGGGAAGGGCGAGTGACGCTGGATCAGATCATCAAGAGCGGGATCAGCCCGGCGCTAGCCTTGCTGCCCGCCGGCATGGATACGCCGGCTGCCCGCGTCATGCTGCTGGCCATCGGCCTGCAGGAAAGCCGCTTTGAACACCGCCGCCAGTTGGTGGGCCGACCGCCCAGGCCGGAAGGCCCGGCCAAGAGTTTTTGGCAGGGGGAGCAGGGCGGGGGCATGGTGCACGGCGTACGCCTGCACGTCGCCACTCGCGCACATGCAGTTGCGCTGTACCGCGCGCGCAGCGTTGCGGCGACTGACCGCGCAATCTGGGATGCCATCGAGTATGACGATGTGCTGGCGGCGGGCCTGGCACGGCTGCTGCTGTGGAGCGACCCTTTCAGGCTGCCTGATGTTGGAGATGAGGCCGGGGCGTGGGCGTTGTATCTGCGCACCTGGCGGCCTGGCGCCTGGGACCGCGGCACGACCGCCCAACGTGCCGAGCTGCGGCAGAAATGGGCTGGTTATTACCAGCAGGCTGTTGCCGCTGCTTGAACAGAAAAGACGAAGGCCCCGACTCTGGGCAGGAGATCGGGGCCTTCTTGTTTAACCCCTTGATATAGCAAGAGGAAACCTGTGTGAAGTATAGCAAGGGAGTATTCAAAATGACACGGGCAGGAATCGACTTACAGGCTCAGCTTTCGCCCTGGCTGCGGTTTTGCATTGGTGTGGCCATCTTGGCTTTGGCAATCACGCCGCTGGTGATGGCCGTTCGCTGGTGGTGAGGGGGCGACTATGGAACGAGTGCTGAAGCTGCTGGCTGGCTGGAAAGGTTACGTGGTGGCGCTGGCGGGCGGCGTAATGGTTGCCGTTCTGGCTTTTTTGAATGGTCGTCGAGCTGGGCGGGATCTTGAACGCCAAGAGCGGGAAAGCGAGATCAATAAGCAGGCGGGCAAGGCCCGTCAGGAGGTGCGTGATGTGCAGATGGAAGTGGCCCGCAAGGACGACGACGCTGTTGCTGCTGGGCTTAAGTCTCGCTGGGTGCGCGGCCCCGGCGGCAAGGGTGGGGGTTGAGTACTGCGAGCATGCGCGGCCGGTGTGGTTTGACTCTGCCGAGCAAGTCGATCTGACGCCGGGACCAGTGCGGCGCCAAGTCTTCGAAGGCAATGAGACGTGGGCGCGTCTCTGTGCAGAGTAGCTGGGCGTGCCTGCAAGGCGGCCTATACCGAGCTTACCCGCTAGCTGTTAAGATTCTTCCGCTATCAATTTGACATAGTCAGTAGCCTGTCCGGCTGGAGATGCTCATTTCCCCGGGCAGGCTGCGCACATTGAAGATCTGCAATCAGGAATCCGCATGAGCGTGGGCGACAAATACTACGGCGAAGCTCTTAGAGAACTCGAGAACGATGAGCGCCGTGATGATTTGTGGGCGAAAGCTTACGCCCAAAGCCAAGGCGACGAGCCAAAGACAAAGGCGCGCTACATTGAACTGCTCGCCCGCCATTTAGCGGAAAGCGATCCTGAGCGAGTCGCTGTGCAAGCGCAGGCGGCTATTCGGAAGCAAGAGGCTATGAGTCAGGGTTCGTACCGGTTCGGCTACGAGCTTGCAAAAATTGGCGGCCGTGGCGGAGTCTTGGTAGTTGCTGGCCTACTGGCACTGATGTTACTGGCTATAGCTGGGTGAGTTTGAGGCTTCTTTCCTAAGCGAGTTATTTTAGATTTTTCGGTGGCTATGCCCGTGGCGTATCAGCCTACTCTAGCGTCGAAGTGGCCGCCAAGCTAAGTCGCCTAGTAGAGGAGAAATAAAGAAGAAGCCTGCTGCCATGAACGCTGGCATACGGTGCAATAGCTCAGTAACTAGAATTTCATCCGCGCATGGAAAAGCCGCTGACTTAGAAATTGATCAGCGGCTTTTTTCTTCCTGAAATGCCTTTTCAGACGATTATTTGGCTGTCAGCAGTATCTTCGAGGCATCCGCTACATCAGATGGAATGGACGCGAGCTCTACGATTTTTGCTGTCTTGCTTTGTGCAAGTTGATTTAGGTCGAAACGAGTGTAGTTGACGCTTGCGTAGGTGCGCACATACATTTGGTGCCGGTTGAGGTCGGTCAAAGTCGTCCAAGACGTGTATTCCGAGGTATAGCCAGGTCTCCCTGCAACATCGGGAACCGGAATGCCGGCAACGCTCTTTGTCTCACTTTTATCAATTGTGATGCCTCGTGGTCGATCGAAATTATTCATCACGTGAGCAAGAGTAACCAAAGCTCGGTCGGGGTTGTCGACCTTTTCGGCAAAGTGGGAGTAATAAACAGCCCGGATAAATCGTCCGACCGAGGTATTTGCTGCTGGCAGGCCAGCAGTAGCAATTCCAGAGTCGGGCTGCTGAAACGTGCGGCCATTAATTTCCCAGGATGAGTGGTCTATGTTGTTTAGAAATGAATAATTCCCCAGGTTCGTCATGTGCCATGGGAAGGTGGGGCCGTTGGTCATGACACCCACAGGATTGTTATAAACGTGTTGCTCGCCATTGCTAAATTCGATCACAATGGATTTTCCCGTTGCATCATGCAAAGCATAGTGAAATGGGGTTTTTAGTTGATCTTTAGGTAAAAGTGCTGTGACCAATACTGGTTGCTTTTCCAGGGCATCTTTAACTGCCGCGACAGTATCGAACTGAGAAAGCGTCCACGCGCCTAGATCAATGGCTGCTAGTACGGCGGTAGTTTGGCTGGCGGCGTTGGCAGGACCTTCGGCATTTGGGAAGGCCAGCAAACTAAACGTCAGGCCTTTGTCATTTACGCCTTGGATGGCTTTGAACTTCCCATTGACAGGGTCAGGGACACCAATCGACACAAACGCATTCTTGGTGTGGAAATTCAGCACATGGTGCTGATCCGCTTTTGAGCCAAAGCCCGTTCCAACAGGAAAATAAGCTACTTGGTACGGAAGTTCCATGGACAGCTCGAGTGTCCGTCCAGCATACGATGCCCCTTTGCCGTCGGTATACAGCAAAGACGTGCATGCCTGGCTTAGGCTGGGGGCTAGCATGGCGATTGCTATGGCACTGGAAATCGCAGAGCGGCGTAGCGCAGGTTTCACAAGCATCGGATTCTCCATATGAACAGGAAGGTTGTGCCTCGCTTAGCAGGGTACTTGATGAACTTGTCCATGTCTTGCATGAGCTAAGTTTTTGTGAGTTCTGTCCTGCGCGATTCAGTTCGGTCCGCGCGAAGGGGCCCCAATGCACGAGATGCGGTTTTTTGTTCGTGGAGGTTTTAGTGGGGAAAGGAATCTCACGTACGCGGACGTGCTTTCCCACGCGCCCATGCTTTTTTTGCCGCGTCGGGTGATCGCTGTGTGTGCGATTTTCCTCGGATGCAGCCGGTCACGCAGTATAGGATTGCGGAGCGGAATAAGAATTGCGGAGCAAAACAAAAGGCCCTCACCGAAGTGAGGGCCTTGATATTCTTGGTGGCGCATCCCTGATTCGAACAGGGGACCTGCGGATTATGATTCCGTCGCTCTAACCGGCTGAGCTAATGCGCCATCTTTGGCTGGTCTGTGGCTTGGCAGCGCCTTGTGGGTTGCTGCGTGAAGCTGTTTGACTAGCGAAGAACGTAACTATAGCACAGTGTTTTTTTCGTTTGCAAGCAAGGGAGGCGTTTTTTTAATATTTTCTTCATGCGGGCGCCGCCGGAGGTGGGCGGTGCAGTTCGGCCAGGGCGGTAGACAGGTCGGTGACTGGCTGGAATGAATCCGGGGTGGCCATGTTCCAGCCCACGCGGAAGATGTGGTGGCGGAATTCACCGCGCAGCAGTTCACCCTGGGACAGCTCGGGAAAGAGCGCCGAGAGCAGGCGGATTTCACTGGAGGAGATGCGGCGCGCGATATGCTGGGGGCGCAGTTGGTTGGGATGGGTCAGGCCGGCGGCTTCGAGCAGTTCGGCCAGGGCGCGCAGCGTGTTGCCGTGGAAATGGGCGACCCGCTGGGCTTTGTCGGGCACCACCAGCGCACGCTGACGCAGCGGATCCTGGGTGGCCACGCCAGTGGGGCATTTGCCGGTGTGGCAGGCTTGCGCTTGCAGGCAGCCGATCGCAAACATGAAGCCGCGCGCGGCGTTGCACCAGTCGGCCCCCATGGCCATGGTACGTACCAGGTCGAAGGCGGTGATGATCTTGCCGGAGGCGCCGATGCGGATCCGGTCGCGCAGGTTCACGCCGACCAGGGTATTGTGGACCAGGCGCAGCGCTTCACGCAGCGGCGTGCCGACATGATCGACGAATTCCACCGGGGCGGCGCCCGTGCCGCCCTCGGCGCCGTCGACCACGATGAAGTCGGGCGTGATGCCGGTCTTGAGCATGGCCTTGACGATCGCGAACCATTCCCAGGGGTGGCCGACGCACAGTTTGAAGCCGACGGGCTTGCCGCCGGACAGCTTGCGCAGGCGCGCGACGAAGTGCATCAGCCCTACCGGCGAATCAAAGGCGCTGTGGCTGGCCGGGGAATTGCAGTCCTGCCAGGGCGGCACGCCGCGCGCTTCGGCGATCTCGGGGGTGACTTTGTTGGCCGGCAGGATGCCGCCATGGCCCGGTTTGGCGCCTTGCGAGAGTTTGATCTCGATCATTTTCACCTGTGGCGTACAGGCGTTGCGCACAAAGGCTTCCTCCGAGAAGGCACCGCTCTCATCGCGGCAGCCGAAGTAGCCCGAGCCGATGTTCCAGATGAGCGAGCCGCCTGGTTCGCGGTGGTAGCGGCTGATGCCGCCTTCGCCGGTGTCATGTGCGAAGTTGCCGGTGCGCGCCCCTTCGTTCAGGGCCAGCACGGCGTTGGCCGAAAGGGCGCCGAAACTCATGGCCGAGATATTGAACACCGACAGCGAGTAGGGTTGGGTGCAGTCCGGGCCGCCGACCTGCACACGGAAATCGGCATCGGCGATATGCGAGGGCGCCATCGAATGGTTGATCCACTCGTAGCGGTCGCCATAGACATCTTCCTGGGTGCCGAAGGGGCGTTTGTCGATCTCCTGTTTGGCGCGCTGGTAGACGATGGAGCGTTGCGCCCGTGAGAAGGGCTGAGCCTTGGTATCGTCTTCCAGGAAATACTGGCGGATCTCGGGCCGGATGAATTCGAAGAGAAAGCGCAGGTTGCCCAGTACCGGATAGTTGCGCCGGATGGCATGGCGTTGCTGGATGAGGTCATAGACGCCCAGCAGGGCCAGGGCGACGAGCGGCACCGCCGCCCAGAGCCAGGCGGGGCTGCGCAGTGCGCTCAGTAGCAGGGTCAGGGCGGCGCCGATGAGGATGAGGACAAAGGCCGTGTAGCGGCCGGCGATCCATTGCATGTGTTTCTCCGTGAAACGCGATGCTGCCCACCTTACCAGAATCGTCTTATTCCTCTGCCTGGCTCCTGGCTTCGTGTCTGCGACGCGGGCGGTTTTGCTCAGCAGCTGGAGGCGGGTGGCGTTTTCTCGACGGCCAGGCCGAAGTAGGGGCGCAGCTGCACGCCCAGCGCGCTGCCCAGGAAAGCGGCGGGCAGCCAGAGCCAGGCATGCAGGCTGCCCGACAGGATGCCGCTGAAGTAGGCCCCGATATTGCAACCAAAGGCCAGCCGCGAGCCATAACCCAGCAGCAGGCCGCCGATGACGGCGCCGGCCAGCGATCGTGCCGGCACTTTCCATATGGGGGCAAACTTGCCGGCTGCGCTGGCTGCGGCCAGGGCGCCCAGCATCAGGCCGATGTCCATCACGGACGTAATGTCCTGGCTGACAGGGGCTGCCAGTGCGGCCTGTTGCTTGCTCCAGTAGGCCCAGGTGGCCACATCGCCACCCAGGGCGTCGAGCGTCTTGGCGCCCCACAGTGCAAAGGCCGAGGTGATGCCCCAGGGGCGGCCGGCCAGCGCCAGCGTGGCGAAGTTCAATATCACCAGCGCCACGCCGCCCCACAGCAAGGTCCAGGGGCCACGTAGCAGGCTGCCGGGCGTGAGGGTGCGCGAAGCAAAGGAGATCAGGCCGCCATGGCGGCGCTTCTCGGCGGCAGTCACCGCGTAGGCGATCAATGCGAAGACCGCGAGGTTGGCGCCCAGTGCCCAGGGCAGGCCCCATTGCTTGATGAGCGAGGTCGGCGGCAGGGCGGGCAGGCTCGACCACCAGGGGAAATTGGCGGTTGCCAGGACCGAGCCCACGATAAAGAACAGCAGCGTGACCAGCATACGGGTGTTGCCGCCGCCGACCGCAAACAGCGTGCCCGAGGCGCAGCCGCCACCCAGTTGCATGCCGATGCCGAACAGAAAGGCGCCCAGCAGCACCGATACCCCGGGCGGGGACACGAAGCCGGAGACCGGCTGCCCGAACAGCGTTCCTTGTGCCAGGAAGGGGAAGAACAGCAGGACGCCCAGGCCCAGCATCAGCATCTGGGCACGCAGGCCGGCGGCGCGGCGGTCTGAGACGAACACTCGCCAGGACTGGGTGAAGCCGAAGGCGGCATGGTAAAGCGTCACGCCGAGCAGGGCGCCGACCAGCCACAGGGCGCTCTGCCGCCAACCGACCGCTTGCAGCAGATAGAGTGCGCCGGCTGCCGTCAGCAGCAGGGCGGCTGCCAGGGGGCGGCTGTTGAGCAGGCGGGGGCTGCCTGCGGCGGATAACGATGCGGTATTCATGGTGGCTCCAGGGCCCGGGAGAGAATCAGACGGCAGTGTAGAGAGCAGGCGGGCTCTGCCAGAAATAAGCGCTGCTTGTTTTTATATAGCTAAAAGGAATAACTCGGATTCTCCGGCGCAGCGCAATGCCGGTATCCCGTGCTTTACTGGCTGGGGGCGGCAGGGCTCGGAACGGAGGGAGGGGGAGTGTGCCGTGCTCCGGCAGAGAATAAAAAAAACCCGGATGCGTGAGCATCCGGGTTTCTGGCGCATGACGCAAAGCTGCATCATGCTGAATTGGTGCCCAGGAGAGGACTCGAACCTCCACACCTTGCGGCACATGGACCTGAACCATGCGCGTCTACCAATTCCGCCACCTGGGCATAGACTGTGATTTCTTGCATCGTTTCGCGCACAGTCATGCGAACGACCATGATTATTACCCGGCCATGATCGGGGATCCGTATTCGGAAGGTACCGAATGAAAACCTGAATCAGTGATTCCGGTTTCCGGCGCATCGTGATGGATCATGTCACGATGTTGATTGGTGCCCAGGAGAGGACTCGAACCTCCACACCTTGCGGCACATGGACCTGAACCATGCGCGTCTACCAATTCCGCCACCTGGGCTCTGTCGTTCGTTGCGTTACCGCGTCGATCAGCAGGACGCGAATTATGCACACTTTT
>JAEWJD010000131.1 GCA_023386765.1 Pseudomonadota bacterium
CAACCTGGGTTCGGTGAACCTGGTCGCGCACATGAAGCCGACCGCTGATGGCAGCTACGAACTCGACCACGACAAGATCAAGCGCACCGTCGGCATCGCCATGCGCATGCTCGACAACGTGATCGACATCAACTACTACGCGGTTGAGAAGGCGCGCAATTCCAACCTGCGTCATCGTCCGGTGGGCATGGGCATCATGGGCTTCCAGGATTGCCTGCACATGATGCGCGTGCCGTACGCCTCGCAAGCCGCGATCGAGTTCGCCGATCGTTCGATGGAAGCCGTGTGCTACCAGGCCTACTGGGCATCGAGCGATCTGGCGCGCGAACGAGGCCGCTACGAATCGTATGAAGGCTCGCTGTGGTCGCGCGGCATCCTGCCGCAAGACTCCATCGCGATGCTGCGTGCCGAACGCGGCGGCAACGTCGAAGTCGATGAGTCCAGCACGCTCGATTGGGATGCGTTGCGCGCGCGCATCAAAGAACAAGGCATGCGCAACTCGAACTGCATCGCCATTGCCCCAACCGCTACGATTTCCAATATCATTGGCGTATCTGCGTGCATCGAACCCACCTTCCAGAACTTGTACGTTAAATCGAACCTTTCCGGCGAGTTCACGGTCGTAAACGATTATCTCGTTCGTGATCTGAAGAAACTCGGTCTGTGGGACGAAGTCATGGTCGCTGACCTCAAGTACTTCGATGGCAGCCTGTCCCGCATCGATCGCGTTCCCGCCGAATTGCGCGAACTGTACGCCACCGCTTTCGAGGTCGAGCCGAGCTGGCTGGTTGAATGCGCATCGCGCCGCCAGAAATGGATCGACCAAGCCCAATCGCTCAACATCTACATGGCAGGCGCGTCGGGCAAGAAACTGGACGACACCTACAAGCTGGCTTGGCAGCGCGGTCTGAAGACCACTTATTACCTGCGCACCATGGGCGCCACCAGCGCCGAGAAATCCACGGGCCGCGGCGGCGAACTGAATGCCGTCAGCGCTGGCGGTACCGCTATCGCATCCGTTGCATCTGCAGCACCCGTTTTGCCGGAACCCGAAATCGTCGGGGCAGCTTGCACCATGCGGCCGGGCGACCCCGGCTTCGAAGAGTGCGAAGCCTGCCAGTAACCACGATATTCGGAGAATTCGATCATGCTTAATTGGGAAAACGACAACCTCGCAACACCGACAGCCAAGACGCCTGCCGCCGCAGGCGGCGACTCGGCTGTGCGTGCCGCCACCGGTGTGTTCGGCGACAGCGCGCTGCCCACGCCGGCCGCACCCGCTTCGCCCGCTGACCTGAACGCTTCCGGCGATACCGCCGGCCGCGTGAGGATGGCTGACAAGCGCATCATCAACGGCAAGACTGACGTCAATCAGCTGGTGCCGTTCAAGTACAAGTGGGCTTGGGAAAAGTACCTCGCGACTTGCGCCAACCACTGGATGCCACAAGAAATCAACATGTCGCGCGACATCGCCCTCTGGAAAAATCCGAATGGATTGACCGAGGACGAGCGCCGCATCGTCAAGCGCAACCTGGGCTTCTTCGTCACCGCCGACTCGCTGGCTGCCAACAACATCGTGCTGGGCACCTACCGCCACATCACGGCGCCCGAGTGCCGCCAGTTCCTGTTGCGCCAGGCCTTCGAAGAAGCGATCCACACGCACGCCTATCAGTACATCGTCGAAAGCCTCGACCTCGACGAGGCCGAGATCTTCAACGCGTACAACGAAGTGCCGTCGATCCGGGCCAAGGACGAGTTCCTGATTCCCTTCATCGACGCCATCGCCGACCCCAACTTTGAAACCGGCACCCAGGAAGCCGATCAAACGCTGCTGAAGTCGTTGATCGTGTTCGCGTGCCTGATGGAAGGCCTGTTCTTCTACGTCGGCTTCACGCAGATCCTGGCGCTGGGCCGTCAAAACAAGATGACCGGCGCTGCCGAGCAGTACATGTACATCCTGCGCGATGAGTCCATGCACTGCAACTTCGGCATCGACCTCATCAACACCATCAAGCTCGAGAATCCGCAGCTGTGGACGCCGGAATTCCGCGAAGAAATTCGCGAACTCTTCCGCAAAGCAGTCGAACTCGAATACGCTTACGCCGAAGACACCATGCCGCGTGGCGTGCTGGGCCTGAATGCGCCGATGTTCAAGTCGTATCTGCGCTTCATCGCCAACCGCCGCTGCCAGCAAATCGGCATCGAGCCGCTCTACCCGCAGGAAGAAAACCCCTTCCCGTGGATGGCGGAAATGATCGACCTGAAAAAGGAACGCAACTTTTTTGAGACGCGCGTGATTGAATACCAGACCGGTGGTGCACTGAGCTGGGAGTAATCGGCAAGGCCCTCACGGGCCTGCCATGGTTGTGCCCCCGGTCGGGGTATTCGCACACGCAGGACAAGACGGTAGGCAGACGGTTCGCCGCTGCCTACCGCTAGCCATTTGAGATGGCTCGCGCCGGTGTGGCGGGGGCTATATCAAATGGTCGT
Source organism: Pseudomonadota bacterium (assembly GCA_023386765.1). GTDB lineage: Bacteria > Pseudomonadota > Gammaproteobacteria > Burkholderiales > Burkholderiaceae_B > Bordetella. Next base: position 2,491 of record JAEWJD010000131.1, read on the forward strand.
GCCGAATTCATTAGCGCAAGCCGTCAGGCTGAAACCCGCAAGGGACAGCGGCATGCGCCGATGAATAACCCGGGTACGGATCGAAACACGGTCCGCCACACGGGTTCAAGTTCTGGGACCCCTGAACCTAAGGAGCATAACCATGGCAACTGCCAAGAAAGCCGCCAAACCCGCGGCGAAGAAACCCGCAGCCAAGAAGGCCGTGGCCAAGAAGGCCCCCGCCAAAAAGGCTGTGGCCACCAAGGCCGCGGTAAAGAAGGTCGCCGCCAAGGCACCGGCCGTCAAGAAAGCCGTCGCCAAGAAGGCCACCGCCACCAAGACGGTAGCCAAGAAGGCACCGGCCAAGAAGGCGGCCGCCACCAAGGTCGTCGCCAAGAAGGCCGTTGCCAAAAAGGCGCCGGCCAAGAAGGTCGTCGCCACCAAGGCCGTCGCCAAAAAGGCAGTAGCCAAGAAAGCTCCGGCCCAGAAGGTCGCCGCCAAGAAGGCCGTTGCCAAAAAGGCAGTAGCCAAGAAGGTTGTCGCCAAGAAGGCCGTCGCCAAAAAGGCGGTCGCCGCCAAGAAGGCGCCGGCCAAGAAGGTTGCAGCCACCAAGGCCGTCGCCAAAAAGGCAGTCGCCAAGAAAGCCCCGGCCAAGAAGGTCGTTGCCAAGAAAGCCGTCGTCAAGAAGGCTGTCGCCACCAAAGCAGTCGCCAAAAAAGCGCCTGCCAAGAAACCCGTGACCACCAAGACCGTTGCCAAGAAGCCGGCCGCCCCGAAGGCGCCGGCCAAGAAACCGGCTGCCAAGCCTGCCGCCAAGAAGGCCCCGGCCAAGAAGACGGCTGCCAAAAAGCCGGCAGCAGCGTCGTCCACCGCCGCCGCTCCGGGCGCCAAGACTGCGCTGAATCCGGCCGCTTCGTGGCCCTTCCCGACCGGCGGCCGTCCTTAATCGGACAAGCTGACTTTTTCGGTCACCTCTGGCCGTCCGGCGCAAGCCGGGCGGCTTTTTCGTTCTGCCACTGCGTCCTGCAATGACCCGCATGCGACAATAGCGGCCGTTATTGTCTGGTTAGTTGACTGCCATGCTCGGCGATATCCTGCGCTTTCTCATCAATATCCTGTTCACCCTGTTCGGTGCAGCGCTGCTGTTGCGCGCCTGGGTTCATGCCGTCCGCCTGCATCCCTTCAATCCCCTGGCACGGGTGGTCTACCAGGCGACGAACTGGCTCATCGTGCCGCTGCGCCGCGTGATCCCGGCGGGCAACCGCATCGACTGGACCAGCCTGGTGGCCGCCTGGCTGGCGGCGCTGGTGTTCTTCGTTCTGATGGTGCTGGTCAGCGCCGGCCAATTACCGCCTTTGCAATTGCTGCCCGCCATGCTGCTGACGGCACTGTTCACCGCAGTCCGCTGGGCGCTCAACCTGATCATCTGGCTCACGCTGATCCAGGCGGTGCTGTCATGGGTCAACCCGATGTCGCCGATGATGGCGCTGCTGCAAACCCTGACGGCGCCGCTGCTGGACCCCGTCCGCCGCCTGCTGCCGCGCACGGCCATCGACTTCTCGCCCCTGGCAGTCCTGATCCTGGCGCAGATCGGCATCATGATCCTGACGCGTTTCTCCTACGGCGGCTTCGGCCTGTTCTGAGGGCGCAGCCATGAAAAAACCCCCATGCCGCAAAGCGGCAAGGGGGTTTTTTCATTGGCCACGGCGTCAGGCGCCGCGACAGATCAATACGGCACGACGCGGGTCGGGCCGGCACCGCTGATGACCTGCACGCGCTGGCCTACGCTGACCGGCACGTCGGCCTCTTGGGCGACCACGCGGGTCTCGCCATTATCCAGGCGAACCGTGATTTCCAGACCAGACGTCTTGCCCACCTGGTTCTCGACCACGTTGCCGGCCAGCGCGCCCAGGATGGCACCGCCCACCGTGGCGATCGCACGACCCGTACCACCGCCCACGGCGTTACCCGCCACCCCCCCCAGCGCGCCGCCCGCGAGCATGCCTGCGCCGCTGGACTTGTCGTTCTGGATGGTGATGGGACGCACGCCCGTGACCGTGCCGGTACGCACGATCTGTTCACGCTGCGCCTGATCATAGCTGTACACGCCGCTGGAGGCGCTGCGGTTGGCGCAACCGGCCAACACAGCCATGCCAGCAGCCAGAGTCACCACGGCCACGCCGCGCGCGACTCGGCCCAAACGGCCCGACTGGGCAGTCACGCGGGACGAAGAAGTAGTTGTGCTCATTGGAACTCCTCAATCGGCGAAAATACCGATAGTTTCGATGATACCTTGCGGCCCGGCTTTGCCAAACCGCTCTCGCAACAGACTGCAACCACCGGACACCGGACGTTTTAGAGCGTCACGCCATAAGCGGCATGCAGGCGTTGCGCGATCTCGGCCCGGCTGGGCGCATGGTTCTGCGGCCCGCGTGAAGCGATCTTGATGGCACCCATCACGTTGGCCAGGCGCGCACTGTCCAGCCAGCTCCAGCCTTGCGTCAGGCCATACAGCAGACCGCCGCGATGCGCATCGCCGCAGCCGGTGGGGTCGACCACCTGATCCGCAGCACTCGGCTCGACATGGATTTCCTGGCCTTCGGTGTAAAGCGTGGCACCCTGTGCGCCGCGCGTGACGACGACCGCCCGCAGTCCGCGGGCAATCTCGACCATCGAACGGCCGGTACGCTGCTCGACCACGCTGGCCTCATAGTCATTGACCGTCAGCGCCTGGCACAGACCCAGCATGCGCTTGAGATCGTCGCCGTCGAACAGGGGCATGGCTTGCCCGAGATCGAAGACGAAGGGAATGCCGCGGGCCGCCAGCGCCTGGGCGTGCGCGAACATGCCTTCCTTGGAATCCGGCGCCACGATGGCCCAGGCTGCCTCGGCCGAGCTCAAGTCGTTCTGCGCCGAGAAGGACATGGCGCCCGGGTGGAAGGCCGCGATCTGGTTGTCGTCCAGGTCGGTGGTGATGAAACACTGCGCCGTGAAGGTTCCCGGCAACACCTTCACGCGGCTGGCATCGATCTTCAGCGCTTTCAGGCGCTCGATGTAGTCACCGGCATCCTCGCCCACGGTGGCCACCGGCACCGGCTCGCCGCCCAGCAGCTTCATGTTGTAGGCGATATTGCCGGCGCAGCCACCGAACTCCTTGCGCATGCCCGGCACGAGGAAGGACACGCTCAGGGATTGAATGCGGTCAGGCAGGATATGGTCTTTGAAGTGACCTTCGAAAACCGCGATCGTATCGAAAGCCATCGACCCGCAAACCAACACCGGAGACGTCATGTTCATCCTTCAAGGGAAAAATTTATCAATTTGATAGCCATTGACCGCAATGCCGTGGACATCGACGGGTACGACCAGCGAGACTTCCTCGCCCGCGCCGAACGGCTGGCCGGCCTGAGCCGGCTTGAGGTAATCCTGCGGCAATAGCACCTTGCGCGCCACCACCGTATCTGAAATATCCGTCAACTCCAAGACCAGGGCCGGCCAGAGCTGGGGCTTGTCGTAGCGATTGCGCATGACCGCATGCAGGGCCATGCGACTGCGTCCCTGGGCACCATCGGCGGCCACCTTGGACAGCGCGCCCGGCAACGCACGCAGCGAGGAGGAAGTGATATTGATGCGCTCGATGCGGCGCGGATAACCCACCTCGCAACCCAGCACCCGGCAGGCTGCCTCGAGCGCCGGTCGCAGGGGCGGCGCCGACGTGGCCAGCACATCGCGATATACGTAGACCAGCTGCAGGCCCAGCGCCACCAAAGCCAGCGCGCAGGCCCAGGCCCACAGACGCCAACGGCGGCCGCGGGCGCGGGCGTGATCGTCATCCATGAAAGCCGGCGGCGTGCGGCCGCTGTCGGTGGCGCTGGAGAAACGCGTACGGATTTCTCCCGGTACCGTCAGGCCTTCGGCGGTAGCATCGTCCTGCAGGCGGGGCTCACGCGGCCCGGGACGCCAGACTTGCGGCTCGGCGCGCAGGGTCCTGTCGACGGCCGGCCCCGTCGCCGCAGGCGCAACGGAGGCTGGCTCAGGCTCGGACACGGTGACCGCCGGACGGACGGGTGGCGCAGGCACGGGAGCCGTGGCCGGCGCCAGGCCGTCCCCGTCCCCGTCCCCGTCCTCGTCCTCGCTGTCATCCTGTGCAGAAAGGCTATCCCCCTCATCCCGCCAAGGCGACACAGCAGGCAGCATGGCAGGCCGGCTGCGCAATACCGCGGGTGCGGCCGGCGTGGGCGGCGCGGCTTCCCAGGGAGGAGGGGCCGGCGCCACAGCGGGCACGGCAGCGGCGGAGGGCTGCAGGCAGGCACGGCCGTCAAAGACGGTCTGGCACTCGCCGCAACGCACCAGGCCATGGCGCACGCGCAGCTGGTCGGCCACCACCTTGAAGGCAGTGCCGCAATTCGGGCAACGTGTCACCAGCGACATGATGGCCGACCCCGCCGGACTCAGGCCTTGCGGCCGTGCAGGCACACCCAGCCATCAAGGGCGCGCCACACCGACATCTCGAGCCACGGCGCGTAGGCCGCAGCGACCTCTTCGGCCTGGCGTTCGAGCACGCCGGAGAGCACCAGCTCGCCACCCGGCGCGACCCGTCCGGCCAGCATGGGAGCCAGCACCTTGAGCGGGTTGGACAGAATATTGGCCACCACCACGCGGAACTGCCCCTCGCCCAACGCATCCGGCAACGCAGCCTGCAGCGTCACTCGATTGACGCGGGCATTGTCTTGCGTGGACTGCACGGCTTGCGGGTCGATGTCCACGGCGATGGTGTCGCCGGCGCCCAGCTTGCGGGCGGCAATCGCCAGAATGCCCGAACCGCAACCGTAATCCAGCACCGTGGCGCCGGCAGGCAGCGTCGCTTCCAGCCAGGCCAGGCACAGATGGGTGGTGGGGTGGCTGCCAGTCCCGAAGGCCAGCCCCGGATCCAGCTCGATGCGGATGCCCTCGGCAGGCGTCGGCAACTCGGCGTCATCGCGATGCCAGCTGGGCACGATCCAGAGCTGGTCGGAAATACGGATGGGGCCGAACTGTGATTGCGTCAGGCGCACCCAGTCGGCGTCCGGCACATCACGCAGGCTCCAGTCGGCCAGTTGCGCGGCCTCCAACCCGGCCACCTGAGCGGCCTGCTCCAACAGCTGCGCGGGGTCGGCGCCATCGGGCAGCAGCGCCACCACGCGATTGCGGTCCCAGGCCAGCACTTGCGGCTCAGTACCGGGCTCTCCGAACAAGGGGCGCTCATCGTCGGTGCCGAAATCGGCATCCTCGACCGAGACCGACAGCATGCCGACCTCCAACAGAGCATCGGATAGGGCTTCGGCCTGCGCCTCGCGGCAGTAAAGGACCAATTCACGCATGGGGAGCTTCTTCCTCGCGGCAAGGCCCGCGCAATGCGGGCCCCGGCCGTCGTCTTCTATACAAAACCGGGGCCCTTCGGGCCCCGCGGTGCATCGCTCAGGGACGCTGGGCGAGCTTATGTTCCAGGTAGTGGATGCTGGTGCCGCCTTCGATGAAGCGGGCGTCCTGCAGCAACTCCCGGTGCAGCTGGATGTTGGTCTGGATGCCTTCGACCACCATTTCCGACAGCGCAATACGCATGCGGGCCAGGGCCTGCTCGCGTGTATCGCCGTAGGTGATGACCTTGGCGATCATCGAATCATAGTTCGGAGGCACGAAGTAGCCATTGTAGGCATGCGAATCGATCCGCACGCCCGGCCCGCCCGGCGTATGCCAGTTGGTGATCCGGCCCGGGCTGGGCACAAAGCGGAACGGGTCTTCGGCGTTGATCCGGCACTCGATGGCATGGCCTTCGAACGTGACGTCACGCTGGCGCAGCGTGAACTTCTCGCCGGCGGCGATCAGGATCTGCTGCTGCACCAGGTCCACGCCGGTGATCAGTTCGGTGACCGGGTGCTCGACCTGGATGCGGGTGTTCATTTCAATGAAATAGAACTCGCCATTCTCATACAGGAACTCGAACGTGCCCGCGCCACGGTAGCCCATCTTGCGGCAGGCGTCAGCGCAGCGGTCGCCGATGCGCTCGATCAGGCGGCGCGGAATACCGGGAGCCGGCGCTTCCTCGATGACCTTCTGGTGGCGACGCTGCATGGAGCAGTCGCGCTCACCCAGCCAGACGGCGTTGCGCCCGCCATCGGCCAGCACCTGGATTTCCACGTGACGCGGATTTTCCAGGAACTTCTCCATATAGACTTCGGGGTTGTTGAAGGCCGCCCCGGCTTCCGAACGAGTCATGGTCACGGCATTCAGCAGGGCCGCTTCGGTATACACCACGCGCATGCCACGGCCACCGCCGCCGCCTGCCGCCTTGATGATGACCGGATAGCCTACCTCGCGGGCGATCCGCAGGATTTCCTGCGGATCATCCGGCAATGCCCCGGGCGAGCCCGGCACCACCGGCACGCCGGCTTCGATCATGGCGTGCTTGGCGCTGACCTTGTCGCCCATCAGGCGGATCGTGTCGGGGCGCGGGCCGATGAAAACAAAACCGCTTTTCTCGACGCGATCGGCAAAATCGGCGTTCTCGGACAGAAAACCATAGCCAGGGTGGATGGCCTCGGCGTCGGTCACCTCGGCAGCCGAGATGATCGCCGGCATGTTGAGGTAGCTTTCACGCGAAGGGGCCGGTCCGATGCAGACGGATTCGTCAGCCAGGCGCACATATTTGGCCTCGCGGTCGGCTTCCGAGTGCACCACCACGGTTTTGATACCCAGCTCGCGGCAGGCGCGCTGGATACGCAGGGCGATCTCGCCGCGGTTGGCGATCAGGATTTTCTCGAACATTTTGCGCTATCAGCCAATGACGAACAGCGGTTGACCGTATTCGACGGGTTCGCCGTTCTCGACCAGAATTTCTTTGATGACGCCGGACTTGTCGGCTTCGATCTCATTGAGGAGCTTCATGGCCTCGATGATGCACAGGGCCTCGCCCTCCTTGACGCTCTGGCCGACCTCGACGAAAGGAGCCGCACCCGGATTGGGCGAACGGTAGAAGGTGCCGACCATCGGTGCCTTGACCACGTGGCCCTGAATGGCGGGGGCCGCGGCAGGCGCAGCGGCAGCTGCCGGCGCAGCAGCCACCACGGCGGGGGCGGCTTCCGGCGCAGCGGCGACCACGGGCTGCAGCGTCTGGGAGAACTTGACGATGCGAACCTTGCCTTCACCTTCGGTGATTTCGAGTTCGGCAATGCCCGATTCCGCCACGAGGTCGATCAGGGTCTTGAGTTTTCGGAGGTCCATAGAAGCTGCTTCCCGAGAATGTTTACAGCGCCCGCGCGGGCGGGTGCTCGTGATGTTTTTGAAGGAAAAACGAAGATCCGGCTGAGTCTCAATGCCGCGCTGCGTAACGCAGGGCCGCCGCATATCCCTCCGCCCCCAGCCCGCTGATCAGGCCAATGGCGATATC
>JAEWJD010000144.1 GCA_023386765.1 Pseudomonadota bacterium
GAGGCCAGCGCGCCGATGTTGCCCAGGCCCAGCACCGCCGTGCCGTTGGAAATCACCCCCACCAGGTTGCCGCGCGCCGTGTAGCGAAAGGCGTTGAGCGGGTCGGTCACGATCTCTTCACAGGCCGCCGCCACGCCTGGGGTATAGGCCAGACCCAGATCCCGCTGGGTGACCAGGGGCTTTGAGGCCGTGATGGCGATCTTTCCGGGACGCGGAAACTCGTGATAGTCCAGGGCGGCTTGGCGGTGATTGGGGTTTTGGGGCATGACGGGTCTCGCTGGCTGGGTGGCCTGCCTGGGCAGGCCTGGAAACAGGATCAAGCTGTAGTCTAAAGACCAGCCATAAGAAAGTAATTTGAGCTTTTTATATACTCATAAGATAAATCTTATAGCTATGCCGAAATCAAGAATTACGGGGACGCATAATGAGCCTGAATGCCGCCGAAATCATGCATCGCCTGATTTCGCGCCTGAAAATGCGTCATCTACGGCTGTTGCTGCTGATTCAGCAGCACGGCTCGTTGACGCGGGTGGCACAGCACATGGCGACCAGCCAGCCAGCCGTCACCAGCGCCTTGGCCGAAATCGAAACGATGTTCGGCGCGCCGCTCTTTACCCGGTCGATGCGCGGCATGCTGCCTACCGAGCTGGGGCATATCGCGCTGGCGCGCGCGCAAGCCATGCTGCACGACCTGGATCATCTGGCCCGCGACATGGAGGCCGCAGCATCCGGGCAGGCGGGCCATGTGAATGTCGGCGTGATTCCCTTTGTCTCCGGACAATTGCTGTCGGCAGCCATTGCACGCACCCTGCCAGGCGGACGGCGGCTGTCGGTCACGGTGCATGAGGGCACCAGCGACATGCTGCTCGAACATCTCGACCAGCATGGCCTGGACGCGGTGATCGCGCGCGCTACGCCCAGCGCCATGCATCAGCGTCTGCGCTTTGAGGTGCTGTATCGGCAGCGCCCGCGCCTGATTGCCAGCCGGCGTCTGGCTGCGCGTCTGAATCGGGGGCGCCTGAGTTGGGGCGACCTGTCGGACCTGGACTGGATTCTCGGTACGCCCAATACGCCCATGCGCGAGCAAGTGGCCGATGTGTTCCTGGGTGAAGGGCTGCCGCCTCCGATCCCCGTGGTGGAAACCAATTCGTCCAAGTTGATCGGTGAAATGGTCGCCGCCAGTGAACGGGCGATATCGGCCCTGCCTGCCGATATCGCCGATGAGCTGGTACGGATATCAGGCGTGGCAGTGGTGCCTTTTACATTTGAGTGGGCGTTGTCGCCGATCGCCCTTTTTACGCGCAAGGAAGGCCGTGCGCGCGAGGTGGATGAACTGTTCGCGCAGGCGTTGCGCGAAGTCTGCGGGCAGCTCTACGGCGCGCGCATATAGTGCGCACCGCCCTGCCCTAGCGGTTTACTGCAAGCCAGAGAAACTCGCTTTCCAGCGCTTCGGCCTGCGCGATGCCGCGGGCTTCGACACCTGCGCCGTGACCGCCGTCGCGCCGCTCCCAGTACCAGACGTCAGCATGGCCCAGGGATTGCAGGCGGGCTGCCATCTTGCGCGCATGGCCGGGGTGCACGCGGTCATCGCTGCTGGAGGTGGTGAACAGCACAGGAGGATAGGCGGCATCGGTCCGGACATTGTGATACGGGGAATAGGCTTGCAGATACCGGCGTGCCTGCGGGTCTTCGGGATCGCCATACTCTTCGACCCAGGTTGCGCCTTGCAGCAAGCGATGAAAACGCAGCATATCCAATACCGGCACTGCTGACAGTACGGCGCCGAAAAGCTCAGGGCGCTGCACCATGCAGGCGGCAACCAGCAAGCCGCCGTTACTCGCTCCGCTGATGGCGAGTTGGCCAGGGGTGGTCACGCCGCTGTCGTTCAAGGCCTGCGCCACCGCCATGAAATCGTCGAAGGCCACCTGGCGTTTTTCGCGCAGCGCCGCCTGGTGCCAGGCCGGGCCAAACTCGCCGCCGCCGCGTGTGCACGCGATGGCGTACAGGCCGCCGCGTTCCAGCCAGGTCACGCCGGCGGTTGCCATGTAGGCGGGTTCATCGAGCGCTTCTTCGAAGCCGCCGTAACCGTATAGCAGGCAGGGGCGCGGGCCGTCCTGGTCAAGCCGGCCGATCAGCCAGTACGGAATCGATTCGCCATCGGGCGCGGCAGCGTGGCGCAACTCCGCGCGCATGCCCTGGCTGTCGAACTGGGGCGGCAGGCGGGCAAGCAGCTGCCATGGCTGTGGCTGGGAAAGGTCGGCGTGATACAGCGCTGGAGGCGTCAGAAAATCATCTGCGTCGATCAACACGGTGTCATCGCGCAGGCTGTCGACGGCGCTGACGACGATCGATCCCTGGGCAGGCAAGGGGTAGGGTTCGCTGCGCCACGCTTGCGAGGCATCGCCGGGAGGATGCCAGAGTTTGATCTGGGTGATGCAGTCGTGGCGTTCGGTGATGATGGCCAGATTGCGTGTGAAGTCCAGGTCGGCCAGTACACGGCGCGCCTGCGGTGCGAAGAGCACCGTGAACGTGCGTGCGCCGTCCAGGAAGGCGTCGCGGCTGATTGCCACCAGGCTGCCGGCGGCCAGTGTCTGGCCGGATATCTGCCAGTCGGCGCGCAAGGTGATGAAAAGCCATTGGCGCCATTCGCAGATCTCGGCATCGTCGGGGATGTCATAACGCTGCCAGGGTGCATCGGGGGCGTCGCGCCATAACCACTGGGCCCGCCACATGCCCAAATAGATGACTGCCAGGTGACGGCAGGCGTCGTGATCGAACCAGGCATGGGCGGAAATGGCCTCGGGCGGGCACTCCAGCACCACGGGGGCGTCAGCCAGCGGCTGACCGCGTTGCCAGTAGCGCGTATAGCGCGGGTGGCCGGCGGCAGTGAGCTCGGCTTGCGGGTTATGCGCACTGTCGTCCCAGGCCACGTAGACGCTGTCGTCATCAATCCAGGACATGCTGTGCTGGCCGGGATCGGCGAGGGTAAAGCCCTGCGGCAGAAAGGCGCGCGTGGCAATGTCCAGTTCATGGATGGCGCAGGCGTCAGAGCCATCGGGCGCCAGGCTGACCAGGGCGCGTTCGCCATCGGGATGGCGCAGGTCGAAGTCAGCCAGTGTCCAACGCGTGCCATCGGCATTGTCGCGGTTGAGCGCCAGCGCATCGACATCCAGTACAGACTGCCAGCGGGGCTCTCCATCAAGCCAGGCCTGCCATGGTGTGCGCCGAACCAGCCCCAGCGGATGCTGCGCGTCGGTCCAGGTGTTGTAGCCCCAGTCGCCGTGGCGTGAGCAGGTCGCGATGCGGTCGGCCGAATCGTAGATGGCAATCAATCGCCGCGTCAGGGCCGCCACGGTGGGGCTGTCGCCCAGCGCCTGTTGCGTGCGTGCATTTTGCTCACTTACCCATTGGTCGGCAGCGCGGCTGCGCAACGATTCCAGGTAGGAGAAAGGGTCTTTGAGAGGGGCCGGAGGATTCAAGCTGCGCCGTCCTGTAGCACGGTTGGAAAGATTCCCATCATAAGCCGCGCGCGCGCTGTCCGGAAATCGCTTGACCTCAACTTAAGTAGAGGTTTTATGGTGTCGCCAGGTTGTCCGGAGGAGGTGATTCCGGCAGCAGGGAGTTTTCCAACATGCCAGGCGGGCCGGCCGTCCGCCGCCGATTCAGGAGTTTCCGCGCATGCGCAATGTTCTCGACATCATGTTGACCAGCCGTTGGCTGTGGCGACTGGCCCGCCTTTTGCTGGTGGTGGTTTTCGTCGCCTCGGGATTGGCCAAGTTGCTGGCCTTTGAGACCGGCCTGGCGGAGATGCGCCAGGCCGGTCTGCACCCGGACTGGCTCTTCAACATTGCCACCGCCATCACCTTGCTGGGGGGATCCGTGTTGATCCTGCTGGACCGGGGACTGTGGCTGGGCAGCGGTGCATTGGCGGTGTTCCTGGCCTTGACCATCGTGGTGGTGCACCGTTTCTGGGCCCTGCCACCGGAGCGGGCGCAGCCAGCCCTCTTCTGGGCGCTGGAGCACTTGTCGTTGATCGGCGGCCTGATGACCGCGGCGATGGCCAGCCATTTACGCAAACGACTGCTGGCCCGTTGAACGGCAGGATGCAAAGGATAGGTAATGAGCAACAAGAAAAAATGGTTGGCCATCGCCGCGGTCGCGATTGTGGGTGTCCTGATCGCAGGGGCGTGGCTGCTGCGCGGCAGCGCCGCCCAGGACGATGCCGCCTGGCCCAATCCCACGGTGGCACTGTCTGCCGTCGTGCGTGGCCAGGCGCCGCGCACTTTGCACGGCGTGGGCGAGCTGGAAGCCGCCCGTCAGGTGGCATTGGCGTCCGAAGTGGCCGGACGCATTGTCCGCATTGCCTTTGATTCAGGCCAGCCTGTCAGGCGGGCAGACCTGCTGGTGCAGATCAATGATGCGCCTGAGCAGGCTGAACGCTTGCGGCTGCGGGCTCAGCTTCGCAACGCGGAAACCACGCTGGCGCGCACCCGCAAGTTGCTGGCCGAGAAAGTGGCCACTCAGGAACAGTGGGAGAACGCGGTCGCCGCACGCGACATGGCCGTGGGCGAGCTACGCCGCATCGAGGCGGTGATCGATCAGAAGAGCCTGCGTGCGCCCTTCGATGGCGTGGCAGGTATACGTCGTGTGCATGAAGGGCAATACCTGCAGCCTGGCGAGGCCATCGTCAGCTTGATCGATACGCAGGGCTTGAAGGTGAACTTCTCGCTGGATGAACTGGCGGCTCCGCATCTGCATGTCGGTCAACCGGTGCAACTGCGGCTGGATGCCTGGCCGCAGGAGGTGTTCCCGGCGACCCTGAGCGCCATCGATCCGTGGGTGGGCAAGGCGCGTACGCTGCAGGTGCAGGCGCGTCTGGATGCGCCCGACCCGCGTCTGCGGGCTGGCATGTTCGCCAATGTCCAGGTCAAGCCACCACAACCGGTGTCGGTGCTGACGGTGCCGGAAACCGCGGTGACCTACACCGCCTATGGCCAGACCGTCTTTGTGGCGCGCGCCGATGGCGATCAGCCGCTTACCGTACATCGCGTGGCGGTCAAGACCGGTGAGCGCTGGCAAGGTCTGGTGGAAATCGTGCAGGGCCTGGCAGAAGGCGATCGCGTGGTGGTGTCCGGCCAGATAAAACTCAGCGACGGCATGCCCATTGATGTGGCCGCACATGATGCCCTGCATGAGGCGCCGGCCAGTACGGTGCAGGAGCAGGCGTCATGACATTCACCGATCTATTCGTTCGCCGGCCGGTACTGGCGCTGGTGGTCAGCAGCCTGATCGTGTTGCTGGGCGCGTTTGCCTTGAGCAAGTTGCCGATACGGCAATACCCCATGCTGGAGACGTCCACCATCACGGTCACCACCGAGTACCCGGGGGCGTCGGCCGAGCTCATGCAGGGTTTCGTCACACAGCCTATTGCCCAGGCCGTGTCATCGGTCGAGGGCATTGATTACCTGGCGTCGTCCTCGGTACAGGGCCGCAGCCTCGTGACGCTGCGCATGGCGCTGAATCGTGATTCGACCCAGGCACTCACCGAAGCGATGGCCAAGGTCAATCAGGTGCGTTATCGCCTGCCTGAGCGAGCCTACGATCCGGTGGTGGAGTTGTCGGCAGGAGATTCCACCGCAGTGGCCTACATCGGTTTCACGACCGGTGATCTGTCTATTCCCGAACTGACGGATTATCTGTCGCGCGTGGTCGAGCCGCTGGTTTCCGGTATCGACGGCGTGGCGCGCGCCCAGGTCGAAGGCGGGCAGAAACTTGCCATGCGGCTCTGGCTGGATTCGGAGCGTCTGGCCGGGCGCGGGTTGACCGCGGCTGATGTTGCCGAGGCGGTGCGGCGCAACAATTATCAGGCCGCCCCCGGGCAGGTACGCGGCCAGTACGTGATTGCCAATGTGCGGGTGAACTCCGACCTGGGCAGCGTGGAGGAATTCCGCGATCTGGTGATCCGAAACGATGGCAATGGACTGGTTCGCCTGCGTGATGTGGGTACGGTCGAACTGGGCGCGGCAGCCACCCAGACCAGTGCACAGATGGATGGCGAAACGGCGGTGTATCTGTCGGTCTATCCCACGCCGCGCGGCAATCCGCTGATCATCGTGCAGGGCATCCGCGATCTGTTGCCCCAGATCCAGAAAACCTTGCCTCCCGGCGTGAAGGTGCAGATGGTCTACGAACGGGCTCGGTTCATCGAGGCCTCGATCAGCGAAGTGATGCACACCCTTACCGAAGCCGTCTTGATCGTGGTGGTGGTGATCTGGTTGTGCCTGGGATCGCTGCGCAGCGTGATCATTCCGGTGGTGGCGATTCCGCTGTCCATGCTGGGGGCGGCAGCCTTGATGCTGGCCTTCGGCTTCAGCATCAATCTGCTGACGCTGTTAGCGATGGTGCTGGCTATCGGTCTGGTGGTCGACGATGCCATCGTGGTGGTGGAGAACGTGCACCGCCATATCGAGGACGGCAAATCACCAGTGGCCGCGGCGTTGAGCGGTGCGCGGGAAATCGCCGGCCCGGTCGTTGCCATGACGCTCACGCTGGCGGCAGTCTATGCACCCATCGGCCTGATGGGAGGCCTGACCGGTGCGCTGTTTCGTGAATTCGCGCTGACGCTGGCCGGCGCCGTGGTGGTGTCCGGCGTTGTGGCGCTGACGCTGTCTCCGGTGATGAGTTCCTTGCTGCTGGCATCAGGGCAGCAGGAAGGCCGCATGGCGCGCATGGCCGAGCAGGTCTTTGGTGGACTGTCACAACGTTATGGCCGCATTCTCCAGGCTTCGCTCAAGCGGCGCTGGATCAGCGCGACGGTGGCCGTGCTGGTCTGCCTGAGCCTGCCGCTGTTGTATCAGCTGCCCAAGCGCGAGTTGGCGCCTGCGGAAGATCAGGCAGCGGTCCTGGCAGCCGTGAAATCCCCCCAGCATGCCAGCCTGGAATACGCCGAACGCTTTTCCGATGCCTTGCATCGGGTCATGCAGCGCATCCCCGAGAGCGTCGGGACGTGGATCATCAGCGGCACCGATGGGCCGGCGGCCAGCTTCGGCGGCGTGAACCTGTCCGAATGGAGTGAACGCCAGCGCAAGGAGCCGCAGGTCGTGGCGCAACTGCAGCGCGAGGTCGGTGAAATCGAAGGCAGCAGCATCTTCGCCTTCCAGGTCGCGCCTCTGCCGGGTTCCAGCGGCGGTTTGCCGGTGCAGATGGTGTTGCGCAGCGCCCAGGACTATCCGGTGATCTACGAGGCGATGGAAGGCATCAAGCAGCGTGCGCGCGAAAGCGGGCTGTTCGTGGTGGTCGATAGTGATCTTGAGTACGACAACCCGGTAGTGCAGGTGTCGATCGATCGCGCCAAAGCGGCCAGCCTGGGAATCCGGCTGCAAGACATCGGCGATTCGCTCGGCGTGCTGGTGGGTGAGAATTACATCAACCGCTTCGCCCTGCATGGGCGCTCCTACGATGTGATCCCGCAAAGCGTGCGCGACCAGCGCCTGACGCCGCAGGCCTTGGCGCGCCAGTTCGTGCGCACCGGGGATGGCCAGCTGGTGCCCTTGTCCACGGTGGTGACGCTGGATCTGCAGGTCGAACCCAATCGCCTGAACCAGTTCGACCAGCAGAATGCGGCCACCCTGCAGGCCATTCCCGCCCCTGGTATCTCGCTGGGGCAGGCGGTTGCCTTTCTGGAGCAGGCCGTGGCCGATTTGCCGCCAGGTTTCAGCCATGACTGGCAATCCGAGTCGCGCCAGTACGTGCAGGAAGGCAGCGCGCTGGTGTTTGCCTTCCTGGCCGCGCTGGTGGTGATCTATCTGGTGCTGGCGGCACAGTATGAAAGCCTGGTGGATCCGCTCATCATCCTGATCACGGTGCCGCTGTCGATCTGCGGCGCATTGCTGCCGCTGGCGCTGGGTTGGGCAACGTTGAACATCTACACGCAGATCGGCCTGGTGACCTTGATCGGCCTGATCAGCAAGCACGGCATTCTGATGGTGGAGTTTGCCAACGAACTCCAGGTCCACCAGGGATTGGACAAGGTGTCGGCCATCATCCGCGCGGCCCAGATCCGCCTGCGCCCGGTCTTGATGACGACCGGCGCCATGGCCTTTGGCGTGGTGCCGTTGCTGTTT
>JAEWJD010000235.1 GCA_023386765.1 Pseudomonadota bacterium
GCGGGTCTGTTCGGCTTCGAGCTGCATCTGACGTTCGCGCATGGCCTGCAGCACGATGGTGTCGGGTGCCTCGCCCGTGCGCGGCAAGGGGGTGCTGCTGATGCCGGCCCGGGCGTTGCCGCCGCCATCCATATCCTGCTGGGCCAGCACCTGGGGGTGCTCGGGGGGGGTGTCGCTGCGGGCGTTGACCAGGGTGATTTCCAGGCCGCTGGCCTGCGGGCGCGGGGGCGCAGGCGTGCTCATGCGCCAGGCAAGCAGGCCGGCATGCAGCAGCACCGAGATGGCCAGGCCGATCAGCAGGTAATGCCGGCGCGGCGCCAGGGGCGGGGTAGAAGGGGCAAGGGTCAGGTCCACGCGGGCATTTTAGTCTGCCCTGGACCGGTATCGCGACTGCCGGACCGGGGCGGGGGTCCGGCAGTCGGGTTCAGGCCGTGGCGTCGGCTTCGTCGGCGCCGGGCTGGCCGAGATAACGGCAGTCCAGCTCCAGGGTGAGTTCGTTCATGCCCAGGATCTCGATCTCGACGGCGGTGCCGCGCTCCAGCTCGGGCAGGCCGCCCACCCGGGTGACCAGCGGGGCATTGGCCAGGCGCACCAGATCGTCGCGCAGCACGTGCGCGATACAGCGGCGCACGCCCTGCTGGCGCAGCCAGCGCAGGCACCAGTAGCGCTCCATGATGTTCTGGAACTCGCCCCAGGTGGCGTACTGGGCGTCAAAGGCACCGATGATGGCGAAAAGATCAGCGTCCTTGGGCTTGAACGGCGCCACCAGGCGCGCCGAAATGCCATGCTCGACGGCGGCAATCAGCTGCCACTGGTTGACCAGGTCGACGTAGCGGCGCAGCGGCGAGGTGAACCAGGCATATTGAGGCACGCCGATGGCTTCGTGGGGCAGGGCCTGGGTGCTCATGCGCACCCGTCCGGCCTGCTGCGAGCGATAGATACCGGGCACGCCGTGCTGCTGCAGGAATCCGCCCCACAGGCTGTTGGCCAGGATCATGTACTCGGCCACCATGCGGTCCAGTGGCGCGTTGCGCTGGCGCGGCACCAGCCGCACCGGGGTGTCGGGGTTGTCGGCCGGCCCGTCCAGATAGAAGCTGTACTCGACCCGGTTGTTGTTCTCGGGCTTGCCGCGCACGATATCGCGCTGTCCGGACAGCGCCTGTGACAACTGCCACAGCGGACGCAGCCAGTCCCCGTAGGGTAGGACGCTGTCGGGGTCGGCCAGCGCGGCCTCGGTAACCTGGTCGTCCAGCTGGTTGTGGCGCAGGTTTTCGCGCACCACGACACGTTCCAGGCGGGTTTCGGGGTCGCTCACCTCGCCGGTGACCGGATCCGCCGTCACATAGAGAGACAGGGCCGGCACGGGGCGTCCGGCATCCAGCGAAAAGGCCTGGATGACGTGGTCCGGCTGCATCGGAATCTTGTCGCCCGGCATATAGACGGTGGACAAGCGCGCGCGCGCCAGTTTGTCGAGTTCGCTGCCACGCGTGACGGACAGCCCCGGCGCGGCCACGTGGATGCCCACGCGCAGCCGGCCATCGGGCAAGCGATGGACCGAGAGGGCGTCGTCGATCTCGGTGGTGGTGATGTCGTCGACCGAGTAGATCTCGCCCTCGACCAGCGGCAGCTCGCGTTCCAGCGCGGGGATCGCGACGTCCGGGAAGTCCAGGCCACGCGGGAAGTTCACCGCCAGGAAGCGGCGCTGGTGCAAGGACAGCGGATGCGGCCAGGCGCCCAGCTCCAAGAGCAGCTGGTCGGGGCTTTTCTGCAGCTTGCTGCAAGCCGCGTCCAGCGCCTTCCATTGCATGCTGTTCTTGTCCGGGCGCACCAGCAGCGATTCGGCCGCCTGGGCAATCGGTTCGGGCAGCCGGCCGGCGACCATGTCGTCCACCCAGGCCTGCTGCTGTTCGGCCTGGCGCTGTTTTTTCTCCAGCGCCGCCAGGGCTGCCTGCAGGATGTCGGGCGGCGCAGGGCGATAGCGGCCCTTGCCACGCCGGTGGAAATAGACCGGCGCGCCATGCAGGCGCATCAGCAGGGCGGCGTGCTCGACGGAACTGGGAGCATGGCCGAAATAATCCGCTGCCAGCGTGGGCGCGTCGAACTCTTCCTGCGGTGCGCATTCCCAGAGAAAGCTGAGGTCGATATCCTCGGCCAGGGCCGCCGCCTCGCGCATCAGCGTCGCCGGTTCGGGCGAGGCGAACGTGAACAGGGTATTGGTCCGTTTGATTTTGCTGCGCTTGCCGGATTCAGACTCCACCTGGAGGCTGGCGTCGGTCTCGGACAGGATATTCGCGGCCTTGAAACTGCCGTCGTCTTCGTAAAACACGTACATATATCGGTCCATCGGGCCGGCGCGCAGCATGCGTACCGGTAAAGCTAGAAGGTGGCGCAAGGCCGGCAGGTGCCGCGAGGGTCAGCCCGCCGCCAACGCGAACTCGAGGACTTCCGGCATCCAGTGCGCGAAGTCGGACAGCCCGTGATCGCTGCCGTCGATGATGCGTTGGCGGCAGCCCTCGAAGCGATCACGCATTTCCTGCCAGTCGAGGACTTCGTCGCCGGTGGCGGCCACGAGGAAATAGCGATGCAGCTGCGTCAGCCGGGGGACATCCAGTGTTTGCAGCTCCTGGACATACTCGGGCAAAAACACGAAGGGGGCGGCAGAATGATACATCGTGTGTTCGCCCACCTGGGTCGCCAGGTCGCGCGCGGCATGGACGGCTGGATTGAGCAGCACGGCGCGGCAGCCGATCTGTTCGGCCAGCCAGGTGGCGTAATAGCCGCCCAGCGACGAGCCGACCACGGTCAGGTGAGACGCCGGCAGGCCGCCCAGCAGGCGCTCGGCCTGCCCACGTGCCAGCTCGGCCGCCGCCTTCGGGCTGGCCGGCAGCTGCGGGCAGCACCAATCGGCCTGGCGGCCGCGTTCGGCCATGGCCTGCGCCATCAGGCGCGACTTGAAGGAATCAGGCGAAGAGCGGAAGCCGTGCAGGTACAGGATTTTGCTGGCGGTCGTCATGGCGCGGGCTCCAGGGTGGTCAGGCGGTCTGCGCCAGGGCGTCGAGCAGCTTGCCGTGCACGCCACCGAAGCCGCCGTTGCTCATGACCAGGACGTGATCGCCGGGGCGCGCGGCGGCTGTCACGGCGCTGACCAGCGCCTGCAGGTCTTCGAAGCAGGTGGCGCGGTCGCCCAGTGGCGCGAGCACCTGGGCAGGGTCCCAGCCCATCGCGCCTTCCCGGGTCTTGTAGCAGAACACCAGGTCGGCACCGTCCAGGGCATCGGGCAGGCGCGCGGCCATGGTGCCCAGCTTCATGGTGTTCGAGCGCGGCTCCAGCACGGCCAGGATGCGCGCTGCCCCGATCTGCCGGCGCAAGCCCTCGATGGTGGTCGCGATGGCGGTGGGGTGGTGGGCGAAGTCGTCGTAGACCTTCACGTCCCGGACGGTGCCGCGCAGTTCCATGCGTCGTTTGACCCCGCCGAAGCAGCTCAGCGCCTCGATGCCTGCAGCGGGGCTGACCCCGACATGCTCGGCGGCGGCCAAGGCGGCCAGGGCATTCATGCGGTTGTGTTCGCCGCCCAGCATCCAGCGCACCTCGCGGGCCGCTTGGCCGTCGCGCAACACGGTAAAGGCGCCGTCGTCCTGGACCGCGCCTGCCTGCCAGGCGCCCTGGGCGCCGATGCCGACGGTCGGGGTCCAGCAGCCACGGGCCAGCACGCGCTGCAGCGCCTCGTCCCCGGCAGGCAGCACGATGCGGCCTTCGGAAGGAATGGTGCGCACCAGGTGGTGGAATTGGGTCTCGATGGCCGCCAGATCGGGGAAAATGTCGGCGTGGTCGTAATCGAGGTTGTTCAGGATCGCCGTGCGCGGACGGTAGTGCACGAACTTCGAACGCTTGTCGAAGAAGGCCGTGTCGTATTCGTCGGCTTCGATCACGAAGGGCTTGCTGTCAGCCTGGTAGCGCGCCGATACCTTCAGGTCCGGGGCCACGCCGCCGATCAGGAAGTTGGGGCGCAGCCCGGCCTGCTCCAGGATCCAGGCCAGCATCGAACTGGTGGTGGTCTTGCCATGCGTGCCGGCCACGGCCAGCACGTGGGCGCCGGGCAGGATGTTGTCGCCCAGCCATTGCGGCCCCGATACATAGCGCGCGCCGCTGTTGAGGATTGCTTCCATCAGGGGGTTGCCGCGCTTGACCACATTGCCGATCACGAACAGATCGGGCTTGAGCGCCAGCTGGTCGGCCTCGAAGCCTTCGATGAGCTCGATGCCCTGCTCGGCGAGCTGGGTGCTCATCGGCGGGTACACCCCCGCGTCGCAACCCGTGACCCGGTGGCCGGCTGCCCGCGCGATCAGCGCCAGCCCGCCCATGAAAGTGCCGCAAATGCCAAGAATGTGTAGATGCATGGGGTTCTCCTGCGGGCATTGTAGAGGCCTGCGCGGCCGCCGTGCGTGACGGCTCGGTATATGATGGGGCCATGAATCGCCGTCTTTTCCTTTATGCCGGCGCGGGCGCTGCGGTGGCCGCCGTCGCCAGTTATGGCTATACCCGTTTCGCCACCCCGGCGCCGGCAACACCGCTGGATACCCTGCTGGACTTGTCTTTGCCTGACCTGGCGGGGCAGGCGCAATCGCTGTCTCAGTGGCGCGGCCAGCCCATGGTGATCAATTTCTGGGCCACCTGGTGCAAGCCTTGTGTAAAAGAAATGCCCGAGTTGCAGGCGATCCACGAAAAAGCCGGCAAGGTGCGCTTTGTCGGCATTGGGGTCGATACCGCCGACAACATGCGTAAATTTGTCGAGAAAGTTCCGGTTTCCTACCCTCTGCTGGTGATGGGCACCGGGGCGCTGGAACTGTTGCGCGGTCTGGGAAATCCCTCCGGCGGCCTGCCCTTTACCTTGATCTTGAATGCAGATGGAAGCATTAAGCAGAAGATCCTTGGGCAGATCGATCCGACGTCGCTTGAAGCGACAGTTCTGGGGCTGGCTGCGTGATCCCAGTTGCGCGAAGCGCTTGAATTGGCGTAAAAAGGCGGTTTATGGATTGTTTTGCCAGCAACTGGCAGGCCAAATGGCGCGACGCATCCTAGTTTTGCATGGCCCCAACCTGAAT
>JAEWJD010000241.1 GCA_023386765.1 Pseudomonadota bacterium
GGCCGGCACGTCACCAATCTTTCCTCAGGCCACCCGCCCGACGGGGACACACTCAGGCTACAAGCCCGAGCAGCCATCTGCGGGAGCCAGCGCGCCTGCCTGGTTCAAAACCAGGCCACGCTACCGATTCAATGCCGCCAGAGGCGACATCAAGCCAGTTTAGGCAGCAGCCGAAACCTTGGCCGAGTATTCCTTGACCAGACGAGCCACGGAGGGCGACAGCTGAGCGCCGTTGTCGGTCCAGTACTTCACGCGGTCCAGTGCGATACGCAGGGTTTCCGAGCCTTCGCCGCCCACGGGATTGTAGAAACCCACGCGCTCAACGTAACGGCCATCGCGACGATTGCGAGAATCGGCAGCCACCAGGTTGTAAAACGGACGCTTCTTCGAGCCGCCACGGGCCAGACGAATCACCACCATAGGTAATCCCTTGAATTAGATGTGAAAAACGGGAAATTCTAGCATTTAAACCGGCCACATGGCAAACGGCTTGGCTTTTTCCCGACAAAATAGCCCGCCGACAATGCCGAGCGGGGTCGAATACTGTCTGCCAAACAACACCCGGGGTGCTGCTGCTGGCAGCGAGCCGATGCGGCGCATCAGACTCGCCGGGGCGTAGCATACACCCTCTTTGCCCTTTAACGCATCCCGGGTGGCCTGCACCGTCGCTCAGCGACGACGCAGATAGTGCAATACGCTATCTTGCTGGCTGACCTGCGCCAGCAAGGCATTGCCGCTCTGGGTGGCAAAGGCCTGGAAATCGCGCTCGGCTTTGGCGTCGGTGGTGATCACCCGCAACACCTGCCCGCTCTCGATCTGCGCCAGGGCTTTCTTGGCGCGAAGAATCGGCAAGGGGCAATTCAGGCCACTTGCGTCGACTTCCAGGTCAAAGACCGGCGCGGCAGGATCAAAGTCGCTCATGGACCCAACCCTGCACGCCGGCCACGGCATCGGCCAGCGCCGCGACATCGGTGCCGCCGCCCATGGCCATGTCCGGACGGCCACCGCCCTTACCTCCGATGCGGCCCGCCACATAGCCCACCAGGTCACCCGCCTTGACCTTGCCGGTCAGGTCGGCCGTCACACCACCGACCACGCTGATCTTGCCGTCGACACTGGTTGCCAGCAACACCACACCCGACTTGAGCTTGTCCTTGAGGTTGTCGACCATGCCCCGCAAGGCCTTGGGATCCGTGTCGGCGACGATGGCAGCCAGTACCTTGACGCCCTTGATCTCGATCGCCGCCTTGTCAGCCAGGTCATTGCCGGCATTGGCAGCCAGCTTGGAGCGCATCTGATCCAGCTCTTTTTCAAGCGCCTTGATCTGCTCCTGGGCCAGCACGATACGCTCGGGCAGCTCGCTCACCGGCGTGCGCAGCACGCTGGCGGCCCGCTGCAACAGCGCATTCTGATCCTGGACCCAAGCCAGGGCATTGTCCCCGGTGATTGCTTCGACACGACGCACCCCGGCAGCGACCCCCCCCTCGGACACGATCTTGAACAGACCGATATCGCCAGTGCGGCCGACGTGCGTGCCGCCACAGAGTTCACGCGAGGAACCGATGTCCAGCACGCGCACGGTGTCACCATACTTTTCCCCGAACAGGGCCATGGCCCCGCCCTTGACGGCATCGTCATAGGCCATGACGCGCGCCTGGGTAGATTGGTTGGCCAGCACTTCGGCATTGACCAGCGCCTCGACGCGGCCGATCTGCTCGGCCGTCATGGGCGCATCGTGGGCAAAGTCAAAACGCGTTTTGTCGGGATCGACCAGCGAACCGCGTTGCTGCACATGGCCGCCCAGCACTTCACGCAAGGCCTTGTGCATCAGGTGGGTCGCCGAGTGGTTGCGCACGGTGCGCGCACGACGCACGGCATCCACGCGGGCCAGCAAGGTATCGCCCACCTTGATCGCCCCCGACTCGAGGGTACCGTGATGACCGAAGACTCCCGCCTGGATCTTGAGCGTGTCCGCGACGGCGAAACGCTGCCCATCCCCCAGCAGCAGGCCGGTATCACCGACCTGGCCGCCCGACTCCGCATAGAACGGAGTGACGTCCAGCACCACCACCGCCTGCTGCCCGGCCTGCACTGCGTCGACCTGGGTGCCATCGACATACAGCGCCGTCACTTTGACGTCGCTCAGTTCGAGCTGCTCATAGCCCTCGAAGCGGGTCTGCGCACCCTCATAGCTCAAACCTTCGGCCATCTTGAACTTGCCAGCCGCACGCGCCTGTTCGCGCTGGCGCGCCATGGCGGCCTCAAAGCCCGGCATGTCGATCTCGACACCGCGCTCGCGACAGATGTCGGCGGTCAGATCCACCGGGAACCCGTAGGTGTCGTACAGGGTGAACAAGGTCGTGCCATCGAGCAGGCTGCCCTTCTCGACACCGGCCAGCGCCACGTCGAGAATTTTCATGCCGTGCTCCAGCGTTTCGCCGAAGCGCTCTTCTTCCTGCTTGAGCACCTGGCCGACCCGCTCGGCCGTCTTGGCGAGTTCGGGATAGGCCTCGCCCATTTCGGCAACGAGATCCGGCACCAGGCGATGGAAGAACGGCTGGGTCTGGCCCAGCTTGTAACCGTGGCGCAAGGCACGACGCACGATGCGGCGCAGCACATAACCGCGGCCTTCATTGCTCGGGATCACACCATCGACGATCAGAAACGCGCAGGCGCGGATGTGGTCTGCGATCACCTTGAGCGAGTTGTCGTGCAGGTCCTGGACGCCGGTTTCGCGCGCAGCCGCAGCGATCAGGTGCTGGAACAGGTCGATCTCGTAATTCGAGTGCACCTGCTGCAGCACGGCGGCGATGCGCTCCAGGCCCATGCCGGTATCCACGCAGGGTTTGGGCAGACGGGTCATGTTGCCGGCGGCATCGCGCTCGAACTGCATGAACACCAGGTTCCAGATCTCGATATAACGATCGCCGTCCTCTTCGGGCGATCCCGGAGGGCCACCCCAGATCTCAGGGCCGTGATCATAGAAGATCTCGGTACACGGGCCACACGGGCCGGTGTCGCCCATCTGCCAAAAGTTGTCGGACGCATAGCGGGCGCCCTTGTTGTCGCCGATGCGGATGATGCGTTCGGCAGGCACGCCGATTTGCTTGGCCCAGATATCGTAGGCCTCGTCATCTTCCTGGTACACCGTGACCCACAGCTTCTCGACCGGCAGCTTGTAGACCGTGGTCAGCAGCTCCCAAGCGTAGCGGATCGCGTCTTCCTTGAAATAGTCACCGAAGCTGAAATTGCCCAGCATCTCAAAGAAGGTGTGGTGACGCGCGGTGTAGCCGACGTTTTCCAGGTCATTGTGCTTGCCGCCGGCGCGCACGCTACGCTGCGACGAGGTCGCGCGCACATAGGGCCGCTGCTCCTTGCCCGTGAACACGTCCTTGAACTGCACCATGCCGGAGTTGGTAAACAACAGCGTGGGGTCGTTGCCTGGGACCAGTGAAGAAGACGACACGATGGTGTGTCCCTTGGACTGGAAGAATTGAAGGAACTTCTGGCGAATCTCAGAGGATTTCATCGTGGATGAATCGGGGTATTTAGGCGAATCATTGATTATAGAGGCTAGGCGCGCGCCTGCCAGCCGGGGGCCGCCCGGGGCTGGGTTTCAGGAGCCCGGCACCGCTCTCACGCATACGAATCCGGTGGTCCAGCCCTCGGTTTCCGTCCATTTCCCCCCTGACGAGACCGGCACGGCCGAAAAACCGGCCGGGCAGCCGCAGCGCCCGGCCAGCGGATTGCGCGCCGACTCGCCACTGTACAGGGCACAGCCATAACGGTTGTTGCGTGCGAACGCGCCGCCGAAGGCCCCTTCTCCCGGGCGCCAGCGCCCCCGATGGCATTGCAGCAGCTCACCCGCCTCGCCCTGCGCCAGCGCTCCGGTTTCCAGGCACGCTTGCCCCAGGGCGCGCCGTGCACCGGCCTGGAGCGTCCCGCCCGCGGCCAGGCGCTCGCCCGCCAAGACTGATCCAGCCACGCTCAAGGAACCACGCAGTTGCGGATCCCGGGTATCCCCCCGATGCACATAGCGAGGATCCAGCCCCCCGGCGGAGCCGGCCCAGGCAAGCGGCGTGCCGGCCGGAATCGCTGCCAGGCCTGGCCGGGGCGGATTGGGAAACGCGAACTGCGCGCCGCGCAAGCGACCATCGGCAACCCCTCCGCGCGCGCCGAGTTCCTGCAACAAGGGCGCCAGACGCACCACGTCCGGCCGCCCATCAGGCAGGCGCCAGGCCAGCCCTGCCACCACCAGGGCATCGACCCGGCATCCCGCCGCCGGGCAAGCCGCTGCGGCGAATACCAGCAGACGAGCCCTGAAGCCCTGCGGCGCGCGCTCGGGAAACCCGGCTGGCAGCAAACCGGCCTGCCTCAACTCGGCCAATTCAGGTTCGGCGGGGCGCGCGAAAACCGGCTCATCAGGCGTCCCGCCACGCCAGCCGCCCAGATCGAGCAACAAGGCCTGCTCCAAGGCCTGGCGTACCTGCGCCATCCACTGCCCGCTGGCCCGGGCGGCCAGTTCGTCGGCCTGACGGGCCCACTGCCCGGCGGCCCAAACGGCCAGCAGCAGGCTGAGCGCCAGGGCCGCCGCCAACTCAATCAGGGCAAAGCCGCGCTGCGCCGCCGGTTTCATGGAAAAGCGAAGACGAAACGGTTGCTGGGCCCGCATTGCGCAGCGGCCAGTAAGGGCTGGTAAGGCCGTGCGGGCGTGGCCAGCGCATCCTTGACCTGCACGGCGGAAGCACGGCCCTGCACGCTCACGCGAAACGCCAGCCGCTGCAAGGCTGAAGCCAGTGACGGGCAGGCCGCCGGATGAACATTATCGAGCGTCAAGCTGAAAGCCGAGCCGGCCGGCTGGCCTGGACGGGTGGCGCTGGCCAGGGTGATACGGCCGTCGCCCAGGCCATGGCGCACCTCCCTTGCGGCCCCCTCCCCCGAGATCGACACCACGCTTGAATCCTGCAGGGCCTGCGCCAGGATGGCATTGTCCATGCCCGCATACGGTGTCGCGCCTGCCGACACTGCCTGGATCCGCATTCGCACCACAAAACGTTGCAGCTCTTCGGCCAGTTTGGGTACACGACTTTCGATCACATAGCCATGGATGGCCGGCACGCCGATGACAGCCGCCATCAATAGGATGGCGGCCACCACGGAGACCTCGATCAGAGAAAACCCCTGCTGGCGGCGCTCGATCGCCGCTGCCCTTTCCCCGTAAGCCATTGCTCTCCCTCCAGAAATCGCGGCATCAGGCCGCAGCATAGAAACTCGTCAGGCCGCGCCTCAGCTCGTCGATGACGCCGTAGTGCCAGAACGCCAGCCCCAGCATGGCCAACACCGTCAGGATCAAGAGCAGCCAGCGCCAACCCGCGGCCTGGCGCAGCAGGCGCGGCAACCAACGCTGCTCGACGCGCTGGCGCGCCTGCGTCAGCCCCATTTCAATGCCGTGGGCGGCCATCATGTCGCTCATGAACCACCACAACTCCCGATCCAGCAACCCGGTCTGAAACGTCGCGGCGCCCACCACGCCCTGGTCGATACGCGCGAGCATCATGTCGATGTGCCAGCCCAACCACGGCAAGGCATAGTGGCGCTGCGCCTGCAACGCAGCGCGCAAGCGCGTGTCGATCGCGCCGCGGTCTCGAAGCAGCACTTCCAGCAAACCCAGAAAGCGGATCGCCTGCGCATCGCGATAAAGCCGCCAGGGCCCGATACCGTCGCAGCGCACACGCCACGGCCCGCTCCAATGACCCAAAGACCAGACCCCCACCCCGAAGCAGGCCATCGCAACAAGCGCCACCAGCGGCCCCAGCCACATCAGATTGGCGGCCAGGGCATACAACCGAAGCGTGAGCGGGCCGAAGTACGCCGCCGGCAGATGCCCGAACACCTGCTTCAGATGGGGGGCGGTGAATAGCGGTATGGCCCACAAGGTACCCAGCAGCACCGTCACGGCGGCAATGGCGCTTGCCAGCGTGCCCCATAGCTGCTGCATAGCCTGCTCCGAGAGCCGGCAGGCGCGTGCCAGGTCCTCCAGCCCCTGTACCAGGGCCTGTGCACCCGCCCCCTGCGCCGTGGCCAGCAGCAGGCACTCCTGGGCCGGCGCAACCCCGACCCACAGCGCGGCCAGCTCTCCGCCATGTGTGCCGCAGGCCTGCTCCCAGCGCGCCGCCAGGCGGCCACGGTAATGACCAGGCCCGTAACGCCGTGCGTCATTGGCGAAGATGTCGCGCAAGGAAAAATGCCCCTGCCCGGCGCGCAACAAAGCTGCCAGATAGGCGTAGTAATCCGAGCGGGCGCGACGAAAGCGCCAGGCATCGGCCTGCAGCCGCCACCAGGAGTCAGTCATGCAGAACCTCCTCGATGCGTGCCAGCCGGCCCAGCAGTGCCTGGCGCCCGCCGGCGCGCGCTACCCACTGGCGGACATCCAGCTCACCCCGGCAGGCCTTGCGCGCCAGGCTGCACTGCCAGCCATCCGGCGGCGCGGCAGCCAGGCCCGGCAGCAGCTCCGCCGCGACCCTGCGCCCGGCATAGCCGTGCAATGCGGGCGGGCCTTGGCGGCAACGCACGCAGCCCTGGGCATTGCGCAGCCGCAGGCCCCGCCGTACCGCCTGAGGCAAGGCTTGCAGCCAGCGGCTCCAGGCCGATGCCTGGCCGCCACGCAGCAAGGCCTGAACCGGCCAGGCGCAATCCGGGCAGGGGCAAGGCAGCAGCTCCTGGTAGACACGCAACTTGAGCACGCCCTCGCAGGCCAGAAAGTCTGCCGGCACACCGATAAAGTCCGAAGCCAGACGCAATGGGATGGCCGCGGCGGATCCAGCGTGCACCGTGGTGTAGACACTGACGCCGCTACCGGCCAGATCCATGAAGGCACGGCCGGTTTCACGATCGCGCACCTCGCCCAGATAGACATCGTTCATGGCGCTGCGCTTGAGGGTCTTGAGCTTGGCGTCGAAAGCCCCCTCGTGGCCGCTGTCCAGGCCTCGGCCGACAGTATTCTGCAAAGCCTGCGCAATACGAAACTCGACGGGGTCTTCGAGTGTGATGATCTTGCGCGTGACAGCCAGGCCACGCAGCAAGGTCGCCAGCGTGGTGGACTTGCCCGAACCCACCCGGCCGGCCACCACGATCGCCCCACCCTCCAGCTCGGCTGCCTGGCGCAGCAACCGCGCCTGCTGCGCCTCGAAGCCCAGCCGGGTGAGGCTGCGCCCCCCCTCCCCGCCCCGTAGCAAACGCAGGCAAACCGAAGGACCATGGTCGGTTGCCAGCGATGCCCAACGCAGCACCAGTTCACTGCCATCGATAAGGCAGGCAATCCGCCCCTGTTGTTCGACACGGGGGTCGAAAACCGCCCCATTGCCGCCCACCACGTCCATCCACACCACCGCCAGCATGTCGAGCAGCGTTGCGCGAGCCAACGTAGACAGCCCGGGCAAGGCGACATAACGACCGTCGATGCTGTAGCGCACCTGTGCCGGCCCTGGTTCGAGCGCGTTCAGGTGGATATCGCTGGCACCGGCATGCATACCGGCACGCACGATATCCTCAAAAAGCAGAGCCAGCGTCGGCCGATCGAGCAGGCGCGGACGCGGTTGGCTGGAACTATCGCTCAGCAGACTGAGCAACAGTGCGGCCTCGACCTGGATGCGTGCAGGTCGGGCCAGGACGTATCCCCGGTCGCGCAGCTGCCGCAGCATTTCATCGGCCCAGGCTCCACGCACGTACCGCGCCTGCGCCAGCAAGGCAACGGTGCCATCGGCCAGCAGTACCGGGCACAGGTGGCCAGTCAGGCCCGCGAGATCGAACTCGTCGCGCAGCACGCGCGAAAACGGGGGGTCGAGTTCCTGCAGCGCCTGGACGGCGATGACCGCATTGCAGTCCGGCGCTTCAGTCATGCTCACTTCCGGAGGGCAGCAGGCACGTCTCGACCAGAACGCCGTCGGGCCGCTGCAATTGCACGCATGGCCACTGCACGGCGTGCAGGACGTAGACTGGTTGATCAAGGTCGGTGTACTGGCTGCGCACGCGTCCCAGGCCCTGTTGTGCCCGCATGCGCAGGCCAGCCACGCTGAATTCGGCAATCAGGCGCTGCCCGACGCCATACAGGGAGTGCAGGCGGATCAGGTCGCCCCCGGGAGCGGCATCCAGCAAGGCCGGCGGGGCCGTGTGCGCCCGGGCCCCCTCGTCGGGCCCGGGCGTGACCGGGGAGGTTGCTGCCTCCAGCTCTCGCCGCAACCACTGGTCGATGTCCTGGCGCAAGTGATCGGCCGGGATCACCGGAGAAGCGGGCTTGTTCGCCGATGCAGCGCCACTGCCCGGCGCAGGCACGGACGAAACGGCGGGTGCCGCGGCCTGCACCGGGCAGTTGGCTGCCAGAAGCGCAAGCAGCAGGCAGGCGTGCCCTGGCAAGCAGGCGGATTCAAGGGCTATCCACGGACGAGGCATGCAACGTTCCTTCGAGCAAAACGGTAAGAGAGCTGTGACGGGCGGACACGACCTGCTCTGGATCGAGTTGCAGCATCAAGCGCTGCCAATGCACACCCAGGACAGGCCACTCGGGCAGGAAGAAAGAGCGCAGCGGCCCCTTCAGGCGCAGCGCTCGCGACATCGGCGCCGCGCCGCCCTCGGCCGAGACGACCGCCCATGGGTCCATCCGTAACTCAGCGAAAGCCTGTCGCCAGGGCTGCAGCGCGCGCAGCCAAAGCGCGTCGAGGGGCTGGCTTCCGGCTTCGGGCGTGGCGGTGGGGGGACATTGCCCGCCGGCCGTCCAGTCCAGCCGTATTTCATCCAGATTGGGCGTGGAGAAACGCCAGACCGTCCTGAGCCCGGCCTGAAACGTCGCGCTCAAGGCCTGCGCATCGATCGCGGCATAGGCGGCCCGGCATGCCCAGACGCTCCCAGCGGGTTCACAAATCGCCTGCTGCAGGCGCCAGCCGACCCGCTGTGCGGGCAGTTGGCGCAGACTGGCCAACACCGCAGGCAGGCACAACGGCTCAGCCTCGGGCGCTGATACTTCGGCCGGCCGCGACGATGTCACCGGCACGATGAAAAGCTGGCTTGCGCGCCACGCCAGACCCATCGCCGCCAGAGGCAACACGACCAGAACCAGCCAGCCAGCCATCCCCGGTGACAGGCGCCGAAGACGCGCGCCCGCCGAGGGAGGCGCCGCCAGCGCCTGCTCGACCGCCGTCGGGTCGCGGGACGAGGCCTCCCAGCTGGAGGTCAGGCGCTCGAGCGCGGCCAAGGCCTCTGCGTGCTGCGTAAAGAGCTGGTCTCCGCCGGCCTGCACGGCACCATCCTGGACGACAACCAGCCAATGACGTCCACTGACGGGCAGCACCGCCGCGATTGCGTTGGGTGCACAGTGCAAGGCCACCTGCTGCGCAGCCGAAAACAGGCGCCCGCGCCAGGGCAAGCGCGCGCAACCGGCGGCGACTGCACGCACGCCGCCCAGCACGTATCGGTTGGCACGCATCTGTCGCGCGCGGCGGCGCGCCAATCCTGCGGCATGACTGCCCAGCACCGCGAACCAGGCCAGTCCGTAGACCCAGCGCACGCCATCACGTGCCACATGAAGGCCGGCCTCAGCCATCGGCTTCCTCCAGTTGGGCGCTGATCACGATGACCGTCAACAAGCGTTCGTGGCTGGCCTGATCACGGCCACCTGCCAGCAACGGCGCCTGCGGCGCCACGCGCTGACGCTCGACACTGTCGGTGCTGCGATCAAATCCCGAGAGCACGACCGCCTGCCCCGGCCGCAGGCGCACCTGCTGCACGCTGCCGCTGCCGTCCAGGGTGAGTTGCTGGACCTGCAGAGGCCGTTGGCCGTCGCCGAATGCCAGCGCACGCAAGGGTTGAGCGACCGTGTTGTCATAGCCGATGGACAGCAGGATGCTGCCGTCGTCCTGGGCATCGGGGAGCAATGTGAGAAACGTGCCGACGGTCACGCGGCGCTGATTGACGGAAACGGCGGATGGCGAGCGCGGGCTCTCGCCTGCCGGGCTGCGCTCGATCTGATCGACATAGGAAAAGGTGCTGTGCACCGCATAGCTGACCGGACGCCGGTTGAGCGTCAAGAGGGGGATGGAGCGGTGATGGCGCACGGCACCATATTCGGCAAGCGCCCGCAGAATGGCGCGCGACCCCGAGGCGGCCCCCTGGGCGACATTGACGCCCAGGGCGGCGCCGGCGGCCGGGGCCCCGGGCGGCAACAGCGCCTCGACGCCGGCACGCGCACTGGCATAGAGCAGCCGCCAGTCGATCGCGCCTTCAGTGCTATCACGCAGACGCAGGGTCAGCTCTTCGAAGAGCAGCCGCACGCGCCGGCCTGCGCGCGTGTTTTCCTGGGCGATGTAGGCAGCCACGCGGGCCAGTGCGGCAGGTGTATCGGTGACGATCAGGCTGGTGCCTGACTCGGTCAGCGAGACCTTGCCGAACCGCGTCAGGAATGCTTCGACCTGATGCCCCAGGAGTACGGCCGGCGCCGGCAACTGCAACGACGCGCTGGCCCGGATGGCATGATCGAAGCCTGCGCCGCCGTCAGCGCTTCGGCCAAGCCTGGCCTCCGCCTGTGACTGCAGTGGCAGCATGCGCAGATCGAAGACACGCGTGTCGCTGCGATAGAACTCGATGGCGCCGTCGCGATAACGCCACCAGACCAGCAGGCGGGCCGCCAGGGAGTCCAGGATATCAGCCAGCGGACGCGGCCCCTCCTGCAACTCAACGGCAGCCGCCGCAGGCACGACAATGGCTTGCTCTGCCGAGGCCTTTGGCAGGAAAAGCCCGGGCGGCAGCAGCGCTTCGGGCTGCACCCTGACCGCGATGCCGGTGGCGCGCTGCAGGCGCTCGGCCAGCTGCGGCAGGCTGGCGCGTCCGGCGAAGATGAGCGTGGTATCGACCTTGGCCTGCAAGGGCCTTGGCAAGGCCACCTCTCGAGCAAGGGGTTGCGCAGGGCCGGCCAGCCAGGGTTTGTCGACATCCTGGGCGGCTTCACGGGCGGTGCGCAGCAGATCGGCATCCTGCTGGCGGGCTTCGGCCTGATGAAGGGCTTCGAGACGCGCCTGCGCCTGACCGACGACCTCACGCAGACTTTGCCAATGGGCCCGCAAACCACAACCGGAAAGCATCAGGCACAGCCCTAGGACGGGTAGTCGGCACAGCCTGGCATGGCACCTCATGCCGGCCCCGCCGCGCTGCGGTCGCAGCTCTGCGCCAGCGGCAGGACGCGCAAGACGCGATTGGCATAGAAGCAGGGCTGCAGCGGGCGGTCTCCCAGCTCGGTGGCGCGCAGCAACTGCCGCACGGCCACCTTGAAGTCACCGTCGAAACCGGCCTGGCCTTGCAGCGGAATATCGACCGTGGGCAGCCAATGCTCGGCGCCGAAGACCCAGCCGGCCTGACGGGCCCAGCGGCTGAGTACCGCACGCAAGGTGGTATCCGGCGGCCCGGCGAAAAAGCGGGCCGACGCCGCCGGCGCAAGAGGCCGGGGAGAAGCCGCCACCGACGTAGACGGCGCGACGGGGATGTCAGGTGCGGCCGTGGGGGCCGCGGCCGTACCTGACATCCCGGCGGGGGCCGGCCGGGATGGCCCGACCTCTACCGACGGCCCGGGCGGGACGACTGGCGTGGCACCGGCCAGCCCGCCCTCGGGCTGACGCTGCGCGTAAGCCTGCCGACGCCCGCCGCGCAGCACCAGCTGCGACCAGCCTGGCGGGAGAAGCACGTAGGGATCGCGACGCTGGTATGCCAGCAATTGCTCGCCCTGTGCGCCCAGACCGAAGATGGCGGGAATCGCCTGGCCGACGGGGAACTGCAGCCAGACCCCTTCGGGGCTATCGAAGACCTGCAGGGGCGCCACGGCGGCATCGCCGCTCAGGCGCCAATCGAAGTGATAGAGGCCATCGCCCGCCTGCCAGGCAGGGGGTGCCGTGGCACAACCGGCCAGGGCCAGGGAAACCGAGAAAGGAAAGACATGGCGCATTGCCCACCTCTGAAGTCTGCCGCGCAGGGCACATGTCAGGGATGATGGGCAGGCACAAGCTCAGGCGGTAGACCGGCTTGTACGCGGGGGGTTTCGCTCACACTGCCCGCGCCGGAAAAGACTTCGCCCCCGGATGACCGCGATCGCTGCGGCCGTCCGGGGGCGAAGAAGCCCGGTTTCGATCAGCGCTGGGCGGCGATCGTGCGGGCCTGGCCGATGGCCTTGTTCAGCGCCGCCATGGGAGGCGTGGTGCCGTTCAGGGCTTCAGTGAGGTTGCTGTCCAGTACCGGTTCGATGCGCTCGTAGTTGGCGATACGGAAGCCTCGGCCGTTATCCGGCAAGGGCGTGCGCATCGATGCCACAAGTTGCTGGATACCGGGAATCTTGTCGTAGAACGACACGTCGGAGGCGCGGAAGGCAGCTTCGGTCAAAGGCAGGAAGCCCGTGCGCTGATGCCATTCGGCAGCCACCACCGGCTTGGACAACCAGCCCAGGAATTCGGCAGTCGCCTTGTCCTGGGCGGCCGGGTTGCCGCTCAACGCCCACAGCGCCGAACCGCTGACAAAAGGACGGCCGGCCGTCTTGGTGGCCTGGTCATAGAAAGGCAGCGGTGCCACGCCGAAGGACAGCCCGCGCGTGTTCAGGAAATCCCCGAAAGACGAGGAGGTCGAGGTCAGCACGCTGCACTCGCCCTTGGCAAATTTCTGATCCGGCTTTTTGTCGTTGGACGAATCCGTAAACAACTGCGAACGCTTCCAGCTCACCATCAGCGAGATATGGCGCATGTACAGGATGTCGAACTGCATGGTGGGCGCCTGCTTGGCCGCCGTCAAACCGTTGCCGTTGCTGGCATAGAACTGGTTGTTCACCGGCGCAAGGTTCTCCAGGTGCACGGAGACCTGATCGCTGGAGGCATAAGGACACTCCACATCGGCGACGTCTCGCAGTTTGAGCAGCTCACTTTGCAGGTCCGCCCAGGTGCGCGCCGGCTGCTTGGGATCAAGCCCGGCCTTCTTGTACAGCGCCGTGTTGTAGTACATCACCGGCACTTCGGCCATCCAGGGGAAGGCCAGCAGGCGGCCACGGTTGTCACGTGTGAAGCCGGAAGTGTCGGGCAGGAACCACTTCAGGTCCTTGACCGGATACTTGGCCAGCAGTTGGTACATCGGCATGATGGCCTGGTGCTGCGCCACCACTTCCGGGGAGTGATTGTCGGCCAACTGGATCAGGTTGGGGCGCTTCTTGGCCTTGATGGCCGCGCTGGTTTCCTGCGTCAGGGCCGCTTGCGAAGGAAAGGCGCGCAATGCGACTTCCACGTCTTTCTGTTCTTTGTTGTATTGCTTGGCCAGCTTCTCGAACTCGACCTTGTTGGGTCCAGCAAGCGTATGCCATACCTCGATCTTGACTGGATCGGCATGTGCCAGGCCCATGGTCGCCATGGCCAAACCGAACACCCAGGCGCGCCGGCTGGCGGCCGTGGCACGGGCAATGCCCGTCAATTGCAATTTCTTCATAGGTTCACAGACCAAGAAAGGGAAATTCCGGTTCCGGCCGCCGTCCACTGAGCAGATCGGCCAGAGCACGGCCCGAACCCGCCCCCATGGTCCAGCCCAGCGTGCCGTGGCCTGTATTGAGATACAGGTTGGCAATGCGGGTGCGGCCGATAAGAGGCACGTTCGAGGGGGTGGACGGGCGCAAGCCCGACCAGTAACTGACGCGCTCGAAATCGAGCACGTCCGGGAAAAGCTCCCGCGCCAGCATGGTCAGCGCATCGCAACGGCCTGCGTTGAGTTCCCGGGAGTATCCCGACAGCTCCGCCGTCCCCGCCATGCGCAAACGATTACCCAGGCGCGAAAACACCACTTTATGGCTGCTATCGGTCAGACTGACCGAAGGAGCAGCCTCGGGTTTGAGTATAGGATAAGTCGCCGAGTAACCCTTGGCCGGATAGACGTTGCAGGGCACGCCAAGCGGGCGGACCAGCATCGGGCTGTAGCTACCCAGGGCGACCACATAGGCATCGGCATCGATACGGCCATAGCGGCCGTCCGGCTCGATGACTTCCACACCGAGCACTTGGCCGCCTTCGCTGATCAGGCGGGTGATGCGGGTATTGAAGCGAAAGTCCACGCCGGCCGCCTCGCAACGCTGCGCCAGGCCGACCGTGAACAGATGCACATCGCCGCTTTCGTCTTCGGGGGTGTAGTCGCCCCCGACGATGCGCGCACGCTGCGGTGCCAGTGCCGGCTCGATGGCGATGACCTCATCGGCATTGATGACGCGGCGCTCGACACCGAAATCGCGCATCAGGCCTGCGGCGCGCTGCGATGTCTCGA
Source organism: Pseudomonadota bacterium (assembly GCA_023386765.1). GTDB lineage: Bacteria > Pseudomonadota > Gammaproteobacteria > Burkholderiales > Burkholderiaceae_B > Bordetella. The sequence continues at coordinate 14,320 of JAEWJD010000241.1, forward strand.
ATTCGTGCGGGTCGCGGTAGAAATTGAGAATCCCGCGCTCCAGGTGGTCATATTCGATGCCCAGGTCGGCACGCATGGCGCGCAGCGTCGAGCGGCTGTACTCGGCCATGCGGACCATGGCGCGAATATTGGGCGCGAGCCGCGATGGCAGGCATTCGCGCAGGAACGCCAGCCCCCAGACCCATTGGCGCCAATCCAGCTGAGGACGGAACAACAGCGGCGCATCATCCTGGAACATCCACTTCAGGAGCTTGAGGGGCGCCTGCGGGTTGGCCCAGGGCTCGGCATAGGAAACCGAAATCTGCGCGCCATTGGCCAGACTGGTTTCCTGAGCCGGCCCGGTAGAGCGGTCGACCACCACGACGTCATGGCCGGCCTGCGTAAGCCACCAGGCGCTTGATATCCCAATGATGCCGCTGCCCAATACCGCTACTTTCATGCGCCAATCGCTCCTGTGTGTCTCCGGTAGATCCCGGCAACTTGCCTGTCAGACACCACCTATTTATTGGTGGGGCAGTTTACTCCCCTCCCCGTGCGAGCGCCTATGGGACGGCGGTAAAAAAACCCTCTCGCTACCGTGGCTATCCAAAGTACACCCGCTCCAACGGCCCGATTCTGCCGGGATCAGGAAAAAAAGGGGGAAGGCTCTCCGGCACTCCATGCCGAAGGGCCCCCCCCTCTTGTTACAACGCCATCATGACCTAGGCCGTCTCGATACGCGCGAGATCCGCCTCCGAGGTGAAGGCATCGGCATAGAACTCGTCTTCAGGCAAACCGCACTGCAGGGTGAAATCACGCCTTGCGGCGTCGACCATGGCCGGCGCACCACAGGCGTAGACCTGATGACCGGCCAGATCCGGGATATCCTGCATGACTGCCTCGTGCACAAAGCCGCTGCGACCGCTCCAGGCATCTTCGGGCAAGGCGTTGGATACCACCGGGATGTAGGTCAGCGTGGGCAGCGTCTCTGCCCAGGATTGGGCCAGCGCGTTCATATAAAGGTCTTGCGGGCGACGCCCGCCCCAATACAACGAAACCGGCCGACGGATATCCTGGTGGATGATATGTTCGACCATGGCCTTGACCGGCGCAAAACCGGTGCCACTGGCCAGCAGCACGATGGGCTTGTCGGAATCCTCGCGCAGGAAGAAAGAGCCGAACGGGCCTTCCAGGCGCAGAATCTCACGTTCTTTCATCTGGGTGGCGCCCGTGCCGAACACATGATCGGTAAAAAGCCCGCCCGACATGTGACGGATATGCAGTTCGAGGGGGCTACCCTTGTGCGGCGCACCGGCCATCGAATAGCTGCGGCGCTTGCCATCCTTCAGGATGACTTCAATGTACTGCCCGGCGTAATAGAGGAATTTCTCGGAGGCGGGCAGCTGAAGCTTGATCTCGACAACATCCGGCGCGAGCGGCGTGAGTGTCTGCACGCGCGAAGGCAGTTTGCGGATCTGGATGTCGGTGGCCAGGCGTACTTCGGTCGATTCGATCACCAGATCGCTCTGCGCCCGCGCCTGGCAGAACAGCGTATAGCCTTCGGCCAGGTCTTCGGGCGACAGGATTTGCGCCGGATAGACTCCGGCATCGACCTCGCCGGCCACCACCTTGCCCTTGCAGGTCGAGCAGGCGCCGGTGCGGCAGCTGTAGGGCAGGATGATGCCTGCGGCCATGGCTGCATCGAGCACCGTCTGGCCGGGTTCGACCTGGAATTGATGCAGACTGGGTTGGATGGTGACCTGAAAGCTCATAGTGATGCGAATCAAGAAAGAGGGAACACGGACGCCCGCCAAACGGCGGCGTCCCTGAGCGGCGCCGTCAGGCGGTGAATTGGCGGATTTCCTTGACGCGATTGTCGTCGGTAACCAGCACCACGGTCGGCTTGTGGGTGGCCGAATCTTCCTCGGACATCGGACCGTAGGTGCAGATGATCATCAGATCGCCGACTTGCGCGCGGCGCGCCGCAGCGCCGTTGAGCGAAATCGCGCCACTGCCGCGGGCGGCCTTGATGATATAGGTATCGAAACGCTCACCATTGGTGACGTTGTAGAGTTCGATACGTTCGAACTCGCGCATACCAGCGGCGTCCAGCAGATCTTCGTCAATGCCACACGAGCCTTCATAGTGCAGATCGGCTTCGGTGACCGTGACGCGGTGCAGCTTTGCCCGCAGCATAATGCGTTGCATAAAGAGAATTCCTGGGTAGGCGGTCCGGACCGCAAAATATTCGTGGCGCCGGCCATGACGGCCGGTCGCAAGGCCCCGGCACCGGCTTTTTGCCTGGGGTCGGCGCTTATTTTATAATCTTTGGACCCTGGGACGACCCAGGGCCGGCATTTGACTCCCGGCGCCCTGTGTGCGCCATGCCGAAATCCGGGGACGGCCCCTTGCGCCTGGCCGAAGCCAGGCTCACGCCAAGGAGTTCTCCATGACCTGGATCATCCTCATCCTCGCCGGCCTCTTCGAAATCGTCTGGGCTGTCGGCCTCAAGTACACGCATGGTTTTACCCGGCTGACGCCCTCGTTGATCACCGTGGGCGGCATGATCATCAGTTTCTGGCTGCTGGCGATCGCCATGAAATCCCTGCCGCTGGGTACCGCCTATGCGGTCTGGGTCGGGATCGGCACCATCGGCGCATTCGTCGCCGGCATCATCCTGTTTGGTGAAACGCTGAGCGCGCTGCGCGTGATCAGCGTGCTGCTGATCGCCGCCGGTCTGGCCGGCCTGAAGCTGGCCAGCGGCTGAGGCCGCTCAGAAATCAAGCTCGGCCTGAGCGCTGTCACCGACTCGCAGCACGACATCCTGTTGCGCATCGATGATGCCGTTCTGGCCGAATACCACCCCCTCTTCCAGCGTCCGGTATGCCGCGAGCGTCAGCCCGGGCTCCGGATACTGCTGGGCGGTTTCCTGATCGATATCGGGGATGCTGCAACGCGTGCACGGTTTGACCAGTGCGATGCGCCAGGCGCCGAAATCGACCAGGGCGGTGACATCCTCTTCAAAAGCCTGCCAATCATCCCCTTCCAGCACGATATTGGGCCGGAAACGATTGACCGGCACCGGCGCCACTCCCTTGGCAGCCAGGCGGGCGTTGAGATCGTCAAGCGACGCCTGATTGATCACCAGCAAGGGAAAGCCATCGGCAAAACCGAAGTGGTGATCACCTGCGAAAGCCTCGGCCGCATCAGGATGACGTTCACACCAATCCTGCACGCGCTGCGGCTTGGCGGCGCGCCGTGCCTGGGCGTCCACCTTCATCAGGCGACAGGGCTGCCCCAGGAATGTGCTCAGCCACTTTGCCGCTTCGGCACTCTCGGCGCGCGCCTGCACGGTATCTCGCCAGACCACCACGGGTTCGGCCTGGGCAGCCAGCTGGCTGCCATCCAGCGCGATGTCCAGATCCGGCATGTCCGGGGCGCTCAGGCGCAGGATATCGGCCGTCAGGCTGGGCCGAATGAGCGCCATGCGCGGCCATTGGCGCTGCGTCATGAACTGCCCGCCCTGGCCGAGGATCATCCAGCGCCGGTCATGAGCCAAACCGGCACGGCCCAGGCGGGCAGCCGGCAGGTCGATGCCATGACAGGATTTGATGGGATAGATGTGCAGACTGCGGACAGTAAGCGGCATGGCGTCAAGGCACGGGAAAGGGGCAGTCAAGCATAGCAGAGCGGCCACGCCAAAAAAAAGGCGCCCGAAGGCGCCTGGAAAACGATACGGCGGGGACTGCCGGCGCTCAGGCGAACGCCGTCGCGGCCAGCGGCTCCACCTGCTCGAAACCCTTGCGCGTGGCAATGTGTTCGGGGCGCGGAGTCAGGCCGCACTTGGGCTGCGCCAGCGCGTTCTCCACGCTGTTGTAGACCATGAACACATTAGCGCGCGGCCAGGGCGAGATATTGCTGTTCGAGCCATGCATGGTGTTGCAGTCGAAGAACACGACCGAGCCGGCCGGTGCCGTCATAGTGCGTATGCCCCCCTGCTCCGCCAGCAGCTGCAGGCTGACCGGATCAGGCACGCCGTACTCCTGCTTCTTGAGCGACTGCTTGTAGTGATCATCCGGCGTCTCGCCGACGCAAGAGATGAACTGACGGTGCGATCCGGGCACCAGCATCAGCGGCCCATTAGTCTCGTTGTTGTCCGTCAGCAGCACCGAGCAACTCAGCGCGCGCATGGCAGGCATGCCGTCCTCGACGTGCCAGGTCTCGAAGTCGGAGTGCCAGTAGAACTCCTTGCCCTTGAGGCCCGGCTTCATGTTGGCGCGCGACTGATGGATATAGACCTCCGAGCCGAGGATCTGGCGCGCCACATGCGCCAGCCGCGGCTCACGCGTCAACCGGGCCAGCAAGGGGCTGAGCACGTGCACCATGAAAATGGAGCGCACGGCACTGCTGCCCGGTTCGGTAATGGCTTCTTCGCGGCGCACGATAGCCGGATCACGCGTCATCCGCTCGACCTCGGCCAGCAACTGGGCGACCTCGTCGGCCGAGAACAGATTCTCCAGCAGGAGAAAACCGTCGCGCTCATAGGCCTGCACCTGTTCGGCGCTCAGGACATCGGCATAACTGCCGTCGCCATAGACGACCGGGTCCTGGCGCGCGATGATGGCCGCGGCCCGATCGGTGCGCGAAGCATACGGATCTTGTGCAGTGGAAATCATCGTCTGCCTCCTTTCGTTCAAGCCGTTTCGGTTTCCGGCAAGGCATAGACGCCATCGGCGTCATGCACTTCCTGGCCCGTCAACGGCGGATTGAATACGCAAATGACGCGCAACGGCTCCTTGCCGCCGCACAGCCAATGCTCGTCATGCTGATCGAGGGCATAGACCACACCCGGCCCAAGGTCGTAGCACTTGCCGTCGGCCACGGTTTCGATGGAGCCATCGCCTTCGATGCACCACAC
>JAEWJD010000341.1 GCA_023386765.1 Pseudomonadota bacterium
CCGACAGGGGCGCCAGCACTTCATCGACCACTTTTTCCATCAGCGTCTGGCGGCTGCCGAACTGGTGCTGCACGGCGCCCAGGGTCACGTCGGCGCCCCGGGCAATCTCCTGCAGGCTGGTCTGCTGAAAGCCGACCTCTTCCAGCAGGCGCATCGCAGATTCGATGATCTTGCGCTGGGTCGTCTGGCTGCGTTCGGATTGGCTGCGGGGGCGCCTGCCGGCGTGGCCAGGAGAGGAGGGCATGCTGCGCTTGGGGGAGGGTTGCGGGAGTTCGTTCAAGGGCGCATTGCACCATGCGGGCGGGCATTTGGGAAGCCGCCGTGACGATGGCCGGACGGCACGGACGGCGGGCTGCCGTCTGGTCAGCTGGCGCGGCTGGCTCCGGATGCCTCGATTGCCTTGCTGGAGGCGGGCGTCATCGGTGACAACGCGTCGGGCCGCAATTCCGGTTTCGCGATCGACCTGCCACATGCGCCGGACACCTCGGCCGCACAGACCGCGCAGGGGCTGCGTGCCATCCGGGTCGGGCGGCAGGTGCTCGATACGCTGGGCACGTTGATCGCGGAGCACGGCATCGATTGTGACTGGAGCGCGGCTGGGCGTTACCACGCGGTGGCCAGCGCAAGCATGGTGGGTGCGCTGGATGTCTACGAGGCCAATCTGCGGGCCTGGGGCGAACCTTTCGAACGCTGCGACCGTGGCGCGCTGCGCGAGCGGCTGGGCACGGACTATTGCCACGGTGCCATCTATACGCCGGGCACCTTCCTGATGAACCCGGCGGCGCTCGTGCGCGGCCTGGCGCTGAGCGGCTGGCCGCAAGATACCGGGGCAGGCCGGCAGGCCTGCCCCGGGAGCCGGGTCTAGAGACCCGAGAGCGGGCGTTCGCAGATCTCGGCGCAAAGATCCTTCAGCCGGCCGGGATTCATGGCGTAGGGGTGGTCGATACCCAGCAAGGCCATGTTGCGATGCACTTCCTCGCGCAGCAGATGCAGGGCGTGCATCACGCCGTCGGTACCAGCGCAGGCCACCGCGTAGTTGAACGGCCGGCCCGCGAACACGCAGCGCGCGCCCAGGGCAATGGCCTTGAGCACGTCCGAGCCGCGGCGGATGCCACTGTCCATCATGACCACCAGCCCCGGTGCGGCGGCGACCACCTCGGGCAGCGCGGTCAGTGGCGAGATGGCGCAATCGACCTGCCGCCCGCCATGGTTGGAGACGATGATGCCGTTGGCCCCGACCTCGGCACAGCGTTCGGCGTCGGCGCCGCTCAGGATGCCTTTGATGATGAGGTCGCCCTGCCAGGCGTCGCGCGCCTGCCGGATGTGGTCCCAGGTGAAGTTGTCGCGGTTTTTGACGTCTTTCTGCAGAGACTTCGACAGCACCGGGTTGCCGCGGTCGGCGCGCCAGTTCTCCAGATGCGGCATGCCCTGGGCGACGATGGTGCGCAGAAACGTGCCGAACAGCCAGCGCGGATGGGTCAGGCCCTGGATGGCCAGATCCAGGTTGGGCCGCAGGGGCGAGGAGAAGCCGTTGCGGATATAGCGGTCGGGACTGACCGAGACGGGGATGTCGACGGTCAGCACCAGTTGGCGATAGCCGGCCTGCGCGGCACGCGCCAACAGACGCTCGATTTCCTCGCGCGAACCGGGCAGGTAGGCCTGGAACCAGGCGTGCGGCGCGGCCTGGGCGACGGTTTCCAGGCGCGTGAGCGAGGCGCCGCTCAACACATAGGGCACATTCATCCGCGTGGCGCTCTGGGCCAGCGCCACGTCGCCGCGATAGGCATACATGGCGCCCAACCCCACCGGCGAGATGCCGAAGGGGCTGTCGTACTCGTGCCCGAACAACTCGATGCGCTGATGACGGGCCGACACGTCGTTGAGCATCTGCGGCACGAAGGCGTAGCGGTCGAAGGCGCTGCGGTTGCGCCGCAGCGTGACCTCGTCTTCGGCGCCGTTCTGGATGTAGCTGAACATGGCCCGGGGCAGTTTGCGGCGGGCGCCGGCCTCGAAATCGTGCAGATTGTGGATACGGGAAAGGCGCATGAGAACTTCCTGTGAGGCGGCTGGAGGATCAGAGCTTCAGGTTGGCTTTCTGCACCACGTCACGCCATTTGTTCTGCTCGGCCACCACGAACTGTTCGAAAGCCTGGCCCGGCAGATACGAGGGGGTGATCCCCACATCCTGGAGCTTCTTCAGGAACTCCGGCTTGGCGTAGATCTTGGACAGGGCCTGGGTGTAGCGGTCCACCGTGGCGGGCGAGGCACCCTTGGGCAGCCACAGGCCGAACCACGACAGCACTTCATAGTCGGGGAAGCCTTGCGAGGCCAGGGCGGGGATCTCGGGCAACTGCGTGCTGGGCGTCTTGGAGGACACGGCCAGGGCGCGCAGCTTGCCGGCCTGCACCTGGGGCAGCAAGGTGGAGATGTTGTCGAACTGGAAGTCGATGTGCCCGCCGATCAGATCGGTGATGGCCGGGGCGGTGCCGCGATACGGCACGTGCGACAGGCGCATGTCGGGATGGATCTGCTTCATCAGCTCGCCCGAAAGATGGGCGGTGGTGCCGCTGCCGGGCGAACCGAAGCTCAGATCCTGCTTGGCGGCCTTGGCGCGCAGATCGTCGACCGTCTTGATATCGGAAGTGGCGCTGACCACCAGCAGGTTGGGCAGGGCCACGACCCGGGCGATGGGGGTGAAATCCTTGGCCGGGTCATAGCCCAGCGATTGATACAGGGCCGGATTGATGGCGTGGGTGCTGATGGTGCCCAGCAGCACGGTGTTGCCGTCAGGGGCCGCCTTGGCCACGCTGGCCGCACCGATGCCGCCGCCGGCTCCCGGGCGGTTGGCGATGATGACCGGCGTCTTGAGTTCCTCACCCAGCTCCTGGGCCAGCAGGCGGGCATAGTTGTCGGTGGCGCCGCCGGGCGCGAAGGGTACGACCAGTTCGACCGGGGCGCTGGCCAGGGCCGCAGCGGTAAACGTGCTGGCCGTGGCGGCCAGGATGAGGCGGATGAAGGGTTTCATGCTGCTTGTCTCCAGCGGGATACTGACGGGCGGACCGCCGTTCCCTTGTCGTTGTGAGTGAAAAAAAAGCAACGGGCCGGGTGTTGTCCGCCCGGCCCGGGAAATCAGTCGACGCCGGTGCGCGGCAGGCGGACAGGGCCGGCCGGCAGGGGGATCGGGAAAATCGTGCTGTGCTGCCGGCTGTCCGGAGGAAAGCGACCCGGGTTTCGGGCCTTGAGAAAGGACAGGGCGGTCATGGGTGTGCGGCTTCAGGCAGAGGCAGGCGGGGCGGCCATGGACTGGCGCAGGGCCCGGGCCAGCGAGCGGACATGCGCGCGGGCCAGCTGGCCGGCCTGCTCGGCATCGCGCCGGTCGATGGCGTCGATGATGGCCAGGTGCTCGCGCAGCGAGTCTTCGCGGCGATGCAGGCGCGCGATGGTCTGGCGCTGGCGGCTGGTTTGCAGGTGGCCGAAGGACTCCCAGATGCGGGCCAGCATGCCGTTGGCGCTCAGGCGCATGATGGCGCTGTGAAACCGCACATTGGCCTGGGCGTAGGCGGCGTGGGAGTCCGCCGGTTCGCCGGCGGCCTGAAAGGGGGCGAACAGGGCGCGCAGCTCCTCGACGTCACGCTTGGTGGCGTTGAGGGCGGCCTCGTAGGTGGCCAGGCCTTCCAGTTGCTCGCGGATCTGCACCCACTCCAGGTATTCCGCGTCGGTCACCGGCATGAGCAGGGCACCGCGCCCCGGGCGCAATTGCACCATGCCCACGCCCTGCAGGCGGATCAATGCCTCGCGTACCGGAGTCCGGCTGACGCCCAATTGTTCGGCCAGCGCTTCTTCGCGCACCCGCAAGGGTTCGGTCAGGCCTTCGCGCAACTGTTGGAGGTGGGCGTTGACGGCTTCGAAGACGCTTTGGGGCGCCGCAGGCGGATTCTGGGATTTGGGCACTGCTTTATATACAGGAACGAGTCTTGTATACAATGATAGCAGGGACCCGTCCCCATAGGCATACCGGGAAAACCCGTTCCGGCGCGGCCAGCCGTGTCAGGGCAGGAAAAGCGGGTCGGTTTTTCCATTGATCTTGGCGCAGGCATACAGCGTATCCATGTCCAGGATGGTCATGCCGCCATAATGGGTCCGCAGCACGCCGGCGCGTGCCAGGCGCGCCAGCGCCGCGTTGCAGCGCTGGCGCGAGACGCCGCACAGGCTGGCGATTTCGTCCTGGGTGAGCTTGAGCCGGCCCGGGGTGACCGAGTGCCGGGTCGCATTGGCCTGCGCCAGCACCGCGCGCGCCACCGTGGTGTCCACGTCCAGCAGGACGTTGCCGGTATAGGAGCCCATCAGCCAGTTCACGCGCTCGGCCAGATGGTTCATGAGCGCCTTGGTGAAGGCGATGTTGTGATCCCAGAGCCGTTCGCAGGTTTCCCGCGGCAGCATGACAAGCCGGCTGGGGCGCAGGGCGATGACTTCATATTCATAGCGCGCGCCCCGGATCATGGTGGCTTCGCCGAACCAGCTGCCGGTACTGAAACCGGCCAGGGTCAGGGTTTTGCCGTCGGCGCCCCGGCAGGACCATTTCACCAGGCCATCGACCACGCCGTACCAGCCGGGGGAGCGCACACCTACCCGGAACAGATACTCACCGGTCGCCAGGTTGACGGTGCGCAGTTCGTCGCGCACGACCCGGCGTTCGTGTTCGGGCAGGCTCTGGAACCAAGGCACCACATTGAGCATCGTGTCTATCGGGCAGGGCGCAGGGCGGCGCCGCATCCGCCCGGCATCGGAACCGTGGCCGTTGCCTGAGCCCTGATCGACTGGACCTGCTTGCATATACCTCCCTATAGACCGACTGACCGGGCGTCCTGCGCCCAGGTAAACCCTAGGCGGCATTGTCACCGTGATGACTGATCTGACCGCCGGCGCGTCCCAGAATAAAGCAGCCCCTCGCGGGGCGAAAAAACCATAAGAGGAGACTGGGATGTTGTCAATGTCACGCGCCGCATCGGGCGCCGCTGTCGCCTGCGCCGCGATTATGTCCACGCTGGGTGCCAGCGCTCAGGCGCAGATTTCGAATGATGTTATCCGTATCGGCTTCATCACGGATATGTCAGGTGTGTATTCCGGTCCGGACGGCCCAGGCGGAATCGAAGCCATCAAGATGGCCATCGAGGAAATGGGCGGTGAAATCAATGGCAAGAAAATCGAACTGCTGACGGCCGACCACCAGAACAAGGCCGACGTCGCCTCGGCCAAGGCGCGCGAATGGTTCGACCAGCAGAACCTGGACATGCTGATCGGCGGAACCAACTCCAGCACGGCGCTGGCGATGTCCAAGATCGCGGCCGAGAAGAAAAAGCCCATCATCGTGGTCGGGGCCGGTGCGCCGGCGCTCACCAACGAGCAATGCACGCCCTATACCCTGAACTATGCCTATGACACCGTTGCCCAGGCCCGTGGCACCGGCGCGGCGGTGCTCAAGGCAGGCGGCAAGAACTGGTACTTCCTGACCGCCGACTATGCCTTCGGCCATGCCCTGCAGGCCGACACCACCAAGGTCGTCACCGAAGGCGGCGGCAAGGTACTGGGGTCGGTCAAGCATCCGCTGTCGGCCAATGACTTCTCGTCTTTCATGCTGCAGGCCCAGGCCAGCAAGGCCGACATCCTGGCCCTGGCCAATGCCAGCGCCGATACCATCAACGCCATCAAGGCCGCCAACGAATTCGGCGTGACGCCTGGCATGCAGCTGGCCGGGATGATCATGTTCATCAATGACATCCACGCCGTCGGGTTGCCGTCAGCCAAGGGCATGTATCTGACCGACAGCTGGTACTGGAACACCAACGACGAGAGCCGCGCCTGGGCGCGCAAGTTCTATGAGCGCCGTGGCTCCATGCCGTCGTCGGTGCAGGCGGCCGACTATTCGGCGGCGCTGCAGTACCTGCGCGCGGTCAAGGCCACCGGCACGGATGACGCCGATACGGTGCTGAACTATTTGCGCAGCAACAAGCTCAACGACGCCTATATCAAGGATGGCGTGGTGCGTCCGGATGGCCGCGTGGTGCATGACATGTACCTGCTGAAGGTCAAGTCGCCGGAGGAGTCCAAGGAACCCTGGGACTATTTCGATGTGGTCCAGGTGATCGACGGCAACCAGGCCTTCACCACCAAGGAAGAGAGCCGCTGCGCTCTCTGGAAATAAACCGGCGGCGCCTGCCGAGGTTTTTCAGGGCCCGGCCGCAGGCCGGGCCCACTGTTCGAATGCCATTACGAGGATGCTCATGGCCAAGCGTAAAGTGATCGTGACCATTGCCCCGACCGGTGGGGTGGCCTTCAAGTCCCAAAGCCCGCATCTGCCGACGCAGCCGGCAGAGATTGCCGAGGATGTCTACCGTTGCTTCAATGCCGGTGCCAGCGTGGTGGCCCTGCATGCACGCCGTCCCGATGATGGCGCAACCTGCGACGCCTCGGTCTACCGTGAAATGAACCGCCTGATCCGCGACCGCTGCGACATCGTGCTCAACAACTCGACCGGCGGCGGCGTGCATGGCGACATGATCAAGGAAACCTCGCCCGGCACCTGGGAAATCCTCTGGGAGGAGCGCATCAAGGGCATGGATGCCGGCGCCGAGATGTGCACCCTGGACGCCACCACCCTGAACCTGTCGTTCGAGGGGCGCGACTACCTGATGAACACGCCGCTGAGCAAGGCCCGCCAACTGGCCGAGGGCATGAAGGCGCGCGGCATCAAGCCCGAGTGGGAGGTCTTCAGCCCCACCCATATCCTGCAGGACACCACCACGCTCATCAATGAGGGCCTGGACGAGGGGCCGCACTTCATCAACCTGGTGCTCAACGTGCACCGCAATTTCCAGAACGCCATGCCGTTCTCGCAGCGCAATCTGCAGATGATGGTCGACATGCTGCCCAAGAACAGCGTGTTCTGCGTCAGCGGTATCGGCCCCTCGCAGCTGGAAGCCAATATCGGCGCGCTGCTGCTGGGCGGCCATGCCCGCGTCGGCCTGGAGGACAACCTCTACTACCGTCAGGGCGAGCTGGCCACCAACGTGCAGCTGACCGAACGCATCGTGCGCATCATCCGCGAAATGGATATGGAGCCGGCTACGCCCGCCGAGGCGCGCGAGATCCTGGGGCTGCCGCTCAAGAGCGGGATCCGTCCCGAGTTCGCCGTCTGATCCGCCGCACCGGAGAACATGAGCATGAGTGATTCCTTGCGAGGTCAGCGCGTGCTGATCACGGCCGGTGCCAGCGGCATCGGTCTGGCCACGGTGCGCCGCTTTCTGCAGGCGGGCGCCGAGGTGCATTTCTGCGATATCGACGCAGAGGCGGTCGAGGCCGTGCGCCGCGCCCACCCGCAGGCCAGCGCCAGCGTCACCGATGTGGCCGACGAGGCCCAGGTGCTGGCGATGTTCGAACAGGTGGCCGCACGCTGGGGGGCGCTGGACGCGCTGGTCAACAACGCCGGGGTGGCCGGGCCGACCTGCCGCCTGGAAGACATGACGTTGCAGGCCTGGCAGGCCACGCTGGATGTCAACCTGACCGGCGTCTTCCTGTGTGCGCGCAGCGCCGTGCCGTTGCTGCGTGCCGCCGGTGGCGGGGCCATCGTCAATATTTCCTCGGTGGCCGGACGGCTGGGGTTTTCGTTGCGTTCGCCTTACAGCGCCAGCAAATTCGGCCTGACCGGGCTGACCCAGACCTGGGCGATGGAGTTGGGCCCCTCCGATATCCGCGTCAACGCCGTATTGCCCGGCCTGGTGGCCGGCGACCGGGCCGAACGCGTCATTTCGGCGCGGGCCTCGGCCGGTGGCGTGCCGGTCGAGGAGGTGCGCGCCAGCCTGGTCGAGAAAGTTTCGCTGCGCCGCATGACCCAGCCCGAGGATATTGCAAACCAGGTGGCTTATCTTTGTTCCGCCGAGGGGGCGATCATCAGCGGGCAATGTATTTCGGTTTGCGGCAACGTCGAGTATCTGGGTTAATCGGCACGATTATCGGTAATGTGGCCAGGCCCCGCTGCGGGATTATTCGTGGCGGGATTCAGCCGGGATTGGAAGTCTGTTTGTGTGGGGCGGTAAGCATTATCGAGAATTTGTAATTGTGTGAATAAAACATGGTAAATTTGCCCGGATTCTTGGTGAGGCCCCTTTTACAGGGGCCATAATCTTTTTTCGGGTAAGCGTAGATGTCGGGCGTCAAGCTTCGTAGTGAAAAAATAGATCAATACGATGCCCTGGGCGAACGCGGCCAGGCGGTCTACCTGGCAGCGCCGCAGATCCTCTCCACCCTCAAACGGCGGCGCGCCGACCTGGCGCAGCATTTCGCCATCCCCCAGCCCAGCGCCGATGGTCGTGTCATCGATTGGTATGCCCCGCAGAACGCTGCGGTGGTGCCCTGGGCGGCGGCCACCGAAAGCGAGCGGGCGGCGGCCACGGCGCGCCTGGACCAGGTGCGCCAGGAGGTCGATGCCTTGCGGGCCAGCCTGGGCGAGGGCAACGACTCGCTGTTTGCCCAGTTGCTGCGCTGGGTGATGCATCATCCCGACAGCAGTCATGTCTATCTGGTCGACGGCACGCCCGTGGTCACCTTCTGGGGCTTTCTGAATGCCGGCGCCGATCGTAGCCTGGCCCCCCTGCATGCCTTGGGGGCGGCTCCCCTGGCCGCCGCGCGTCCGGTAGCGGCCGCTGCCGGGCCGGTTGCGGCCGCGCCGGTGGTCGCCGAGGTCGTGCGCCAGCCCTGGTGGCGGCGCTGGTGGTTGTGGCTGCTGCCTTTGCTGTTGTTGCTGGGGCTGCTGTTCTTTGGCCTGCGAGCCTGCACGCCGAGCGCGCCGGCACTGCCCGCAGTCGGCCTGCCTTCGGTCAATCTGCCTTCAGGCAACCTGCCGTCGGTGAGGTTGCCCGAGGTCGGGTTGCCGGCCGGCGGTGCGCCGGTGACAGGCATACCGGCTGCCGTGACGCCGGGCGCGGCAGCCGTCGTGCCGGCGGCCACTGCCGCCGCCTTGCCGTCTGTGCCGCAGACCGCCGCCGTGCCCGGCGCGGCAGCGCCGGTGACCGGCAATCCGGTCGCGCCTGCCTTGCCGCAGGATGCGGCGCCGGCCATCCCGGCCCAGCCCGCCGGCGCGCATCCTCCGGTTTTGCCCGCGGGCGAAGCGCCCGGTCTGGCGATTCCACCGCAACTGCCGGATGGCAAGGCAGATTTTCTCAATGGCGACTGGCGCGTGCGTGCTGGTATCCAGGACCGCAACACGGGCGAACCGCTGCGTCTGCAGTATCAATTCAAGCAGGGCGAAGGCCACGTGACCCTGGATCGCCACAATGGCGTGCAGTGCCGTGCGCCCGTCAGCGCCGCCATGAATGGCGGGGCGCTGATGATCAGCAATGGCACGGCCGCCGCCTGCAGTGATGGCTCCACCTATGACATGCCGGCGATCCGTTGCCAGCCCGACGGTGCGCAGGTCGCTGCCTGCACCGGCAACTATGGCGCCGAACAGTTTCCGCTGACCATGCGCCAGCCCCAGCCCTGATAAGGCGTACCGATCATGCTGCCCAAAGTCGATACCTATACCGAATCCCAGACTGTCGATCTGTTTGGCGACACCGGCATCCAGTTTCTGGACCTGGCCGTCACCCTGGACCTGCGCCGCGAGCCGGCCGGCCAGTTCGCCTTGCTGGGCAACGGCATGCTGGCGCGTCTGTTCGAGGACCGCGACGGCAAGCTCTATTTCGAATCCGAGCCCGAGAAACAGAGTCCCGGGCATCCGGGGCCGGGCCTGGATGACGTCAGCATGAAGGAGAGCCTGACGTATCTGGATGGCCAGTGGCTGCCGGTGCCCTTTTTCCGCTACCTCTCGCCTACCCGCTATGACCAGGGCCCGAACAACTGGGCGCGGCTGCGCATCGTCAAGCTGCAGACGCCCGACGAGCTTGGCCACACCCATCGCCTGACGCTGGCCTTTGACACGCGCATCATGCCCAAGCGCGAAGGCGTGGCCTATCTGGCCCCCAACGATGAGGACCTGCGTAACGGTCAGGCCTTCCGCCTGGCGGTGCACCTGAACGAGATGCAGTGGTTTCTCGACCAGGTATGGGTCAAGGAGTGGCTGACGGAAGTGTTCGTCGACCGTTGCCAGGCCGACAAGCGCGAACGCGAGGATATCCAGCAGGATCTGGGGCAGAAGCGCCATCTGGCGCATTACCTCAACCTGCTGAGCCTGTTGCGCGGTCCGGCGCCGACCACCCATCCGAATCTGGAGCCGCGCGTGGCGGTGCCGACCGTCAAGGTCAAGTTGCGCAACGCCATCGGCGCGGGCAAGCCCATCGCGGTGGACCTGGTGCTGGACGTGGGCAATTCCCGTTGCTGCGGCATCCTGGTCGAGGACCCGGAACAGAACAATCGGGGCCTGCACGGCAACACCCATCTGGTGCTGCGCGACATGAGCGCGCCCGAGCAGGTCTATGACCACCCGTTCGAGTCACGCGTAGAGTTTGCCAAGATCAACCTGGGCATGGACCAGTGGTCCATGCAGAGCGGTCGCCACGATGCGTTCGCCTGGGGCAGCATGACGCGGGTGGGCAGCGAGGCCGCCAAGCTGGCCGCGCTGCGCGAGGGCACCGAAGGCTCGACCGGCCTGTCCAGCCCCAAGCGTTACCTGTGGGACGAGCGTCCCTATGACCAAGTGTGGCGCCTGAACACCAGCAGCCTGAAGGGCCAGCAGGAACCCATGGCCACGCTCAAGCCGCTGGCCGATCTGATCGACGACCTGGGCCGGGCGCTGTATGTGACCAAGGGCGTGGAATCGGTCTTCGAGACCAAGTATTCGCGCTCCTCGCTGATGACCCTGATGCTCAACGAGGTGTTTGCGCAGGCTGTCACGCAGATCAACAGCATCCTGTACCGCAAGGACAAGGAAAACGCCGCCACCTCGCGCTGGCTGCGCACGGTCATTCTGACCGTGCCGCCCAGCACGCCGCAGGTCGAGCGCAGCATTTTCCGCGACCGCGTGCAGCAGGCGCTGGGCTTGCTGTGGAAAAGCATGGGCTGGCATGCCGGCCAGTATGATGAAGACCCGCTGGAAGACAGCGCCGACGCGGCTCGCCTGAAGGTGCCGCTGCCCAAGGTGGTGGTCAAGTGGGACGAGGCCACGTGCGCCCAGCTGGTCTATCTGTATACCGAGGTGGGCGAACATTTCGGCGGCCACCCGGAAGAATTCTTCGACGCCCTGGCGCGCCCCGGCAAGACCGACCGTGAACGTATCACGGTGGCGTCGATCGATATCGGCGGCGGCACGACCGACCTGGTGATCAATGACTATGCGCTGCAGCGCGACGGCGCGGGCGATGGCAGCAACGCGCCCATCGTGCCGGTGCAGCGTTTTCGCGATGGTTTCAAGGTGGCCGGCGACGATATCGTGCTCGATGTCATCCGCCAGTTCATCCTGCCGTCGTTCGAGCAGGCCCTGAAAGAGAAGGGCGTGGCCTTGCCGGCTGATCTGGCCGATCGCATCTGCGGCGCGCGCAGCCTGGGCGCCGGCGATATGGTGCTGCGCCAGCAGCTGACGCTGCAGGTGTTCCATCCGCTGGCGCTGGCCCTGCTGGCCGAGTACGAGCGCTATAGCCTGGAGCAGGGCAGCCAGCGCAAGACGGCGACCTGGGCCGAGTGGCTGGGCGAGGGCAGCGTCATCAGCCAGCCGGTGCGCGATTTCGTCTCCAAGAATCTGAGCAGCGAGCTGGGCGTGCCGACCGCGCTGGATCTCGGTGCGATCCGCCTGAGTTTCGATCCGGCCCAGTTGCACGGCCTGTTCCTGCAGGACGGACTGGATATCTGCAAGACGCTGACCTCCCTGAGCGAGGTGGTGGCGCACTACGATTGCGACGTGCTGCTGCTGACCGGGCGGCCCTCTTGCCTGCCGGGCGTGCAGACCCTGATCCGCAGTCTGGCGGCACTGCCTTCCGGACGCATCCTGCCGATGCAGAACTACCGCAGCGGCACCTGGTTCCCCTTCCACAAGGGCGGGGTGATCGCCGATCCCAAGACGACCGCTTCGGTGGGCGCGATGGTGTGCTGGCTGACCGAGAACCGCCGCCTGCCCAACTTCTATTTCAGCCCCTCGCGCATCCGGCCCTTGCCGCTGATCCGCTACTTCGGCCGGATCGACAGCAACAACCTCATCAAGGACGATGACGTGCTGCTGGCTGACATCACGACGCGCACGCCGCAGGGCCTGCCGCCGGAGGATGGTTGCATCGAACTGCCGCGCGATGCGCAGGGCGATGCGCGGCCCTATGTGCTGCATGCCGACAGCCGCCTGGGTTATCGCCAGCTGGCTGCCGAGCGCTGGCCGGCCGCGCCGATCTACCAGCTGGGCTTCCAGCCCGCCTGGCAGAAGCGCTACCGCGAGAGCCAGGAGCGCGACGCCAGCCTGTCCGATCCGCAGGCCCGGGTGTATTTCAGTGTGGCCCAGCCCAGCGACCGCGAGCGCCGCCAAGGGCTGATCAGCGACCGGCTGACCATCGAGCGGGTCGAAGGGGTGGGCGACGTGGCGATCCAGAAAAGCCAGGTGCGCTTCGAGATGAATACCCTGCTGCATGCGGGCCTGGGCCAGGATGCCTACTGGCTGGACAGCGGCAGCGTGAAGAACTGACATCATGACGACGGAAAAACAAGCTCTCTTGGCGCGCGAGTGGGGCGCCGTCCTGGATAGCGCCGGCCAGGCCATCCAGTGGGTCGAACAGGTGCGCGGCGAGTCCAAGCGCTTGAACAACGACGCCGACAGCCTGCTGCGCCAGCTGCGCCAGATACGCAATAAGAGCCGTGACCTGCAGCAGGCCGCCGGCACCCCCATGGCGATCGGCTTTTTCGGCGTTTCGCAGGCCGGCAAATCCTTTCTGATCTCGGCGCTGGGGGCGGACGCCAACGGCCAGTTCGAGACCGATTACGGCGGGCAGCGCGTCAACTTCATCAGCCATGTGAACCCGCCCGGAACCGGCAAGGAAGCCACCGGTCTGGTGACGCGCTTCACGCGTGCGGCCCGCCCGGCCGAAGATCCAGCCTTCCCGATCGAAGTGCATCTGATGCGCGAAGTCGATCTGGCCAAGATCCTGTGCAATAGCTGGTTCAATGACTTCGACCAGAACCGGGTCGAGTATCGCCTGGACGAGTCGCGCATCGAACGGGTGCTCAGCCGCTTCGAAGGACGCGAGACGGGTGCCTTGCAGGCGGGCGTGGAGGCCGACGATGTGGTGTCGTTGTGGGACTACGCCCGGGTGTCGTTCGAGCGGCCCTTGCATGCGCTGGAAAACGGTTACTGGCAGCAGGCCATGCGCCTGGCGCCTCGACTGGCCGCCCACGAGCGCGCCGAGCTGTTTTCGCTGCTGTGGGGCGAGATTCCCGAACTGACCCGCTGCTATGCCGATATCGCGGCCAGCCTGGGCCGGCTGGATTATGCCCAGACCGCCTTTCTTCCGCTGCAGGCACTGACCTCCACGGTCGATGGCCGCCTGCAATACGGCCGCGACAGCATCATGTCGGTGGACGTGCTGTTGCGCCCGAACGAGGGCAAGCGCATCGAGGCCCGTCCCTGCGTGCAGGCACGGCTGGCAGCGCCGGTCAGTGTCGACCTGCAGCACCTGGCGGTGCTGACGCTGGAGCTGGTGTTCCCCTTGCGCGACGAGCCGCGCGAGCCTTGCGTGGCCAGCGTCGATCTGCTGGATTTTCCCGGCTATCGCGGCCGCTATACGGCGCGCGAGCTGAGCGATGTCCCGGCCGAAGGCAACCCGGTGGCGCAACTGCTGTTGCGCGGCAAGGTGGCCTATCTGTTCGAGCGCTACACCGATACCCAGGCCATGAACGGCCTGGTGATGTGCACGCATGAACAAAGCGATGTCAGCGATATCGCCAAGGTGCTGGAGCGCTGGGTGGACCGCAGCCAGGGTGATTCGCCGCAGGCGCGCGCCGGGCGAGCCTGCGGCCTGTTCTGGGCCATCACCAAATTCGACCTGCGGCTGCAACGGATGCTGGGCCTGACCGATGACGCGCAGATCGACGAAAGCTGGTACGGCATGATCCACGGCACCATGGAGGACCGCTATGGCGGTCTGGGCTTCATGAAGGCCTGGTCTGCCGGGCCGGCGGGCGAGACGCCTTTCAACAACGTCTACCTGGTGCGCAAGCCCTGCATGGAGATCTCTTTCATCCGGATCAACGGCCAGCGCGAGGAAATCGATCCGCAGCGCCGTCCGCGGCTCGATGCCCTGGGCCGCGATTTCGTGGCCCACCCCAGCATCCGGCAGCGCGTGGCACAACCCCAGCAGGCCTGGGATGCGGTGCTCATGGAGAACGACGGCGGCATGTCGCGTCTGGCCGAAGGCCTGAGCCAGATCGTCGACATCGATTTCAAGCTCGACCGCCTGCGCCAGCAGCTGCAGGACGAGCGCGAAGGCAAGACCGGGGTGTTGCATCGCCTGGCGCAATATCACCAGAGCATCGACGGCGATGATGTGGCGCTCAAGAAGCAACGCGGCCAACAGCTGGCGCAGGCGCTTTACGGTGCACGCAAGGCGATCCCCGAGCTGATGCATGCCCTGGAGCTGCAGCGTGAAGACCTGCGCGACCTTTACCTGAACGGCCTGAAAGCGCCGGAAGGCGAGGCCGAGGAAGAGGCTCCGGCCGCTGATGCGCCTGCCGAATCGAATCCCTTTGCCGCGACGGCGAGCGCGGCCAACCCCTTTGCCGCCGCCGAGCCCAATCCCTTTGCGGCCGAGTCCAACCCCTTCGCCGCCGAGCCTGGCCCGTTCGGGGCCGCGCCATCCAGTGCGCCGGCCTCCGCGCGCCAGCCGGCGCTCAAGACGGCCGATCATCGTTATGCGCAGGCCGTGTTCCAGCGCTGGGTGGCGCACCTGCGCGAACTGCCGCAGCGCACCCACCTGCTGGCCAGCCTGGGCATCACGCCGGAGCTGGCCGACATGCTGGTCGACGAATTGGTGACCGCCGCGCACCGGATGCAATTACAGGAGCAGATCGAGGCGCGCCTGACGCAGCGCCAGGACAGCAGCTCCCGGCGTGAGCAACTGGCCATGCGCCAGGTGCTGCGCGCCCAGCTCGCGTTGCATGATTTCCTGGCCTGGCTGGGTTTTCTGGACGTGGCCCAGGCGCAGCGCCCGCTCAGCCTGGTCAACAAACAGCATCTGTTCAGCGCCACCACGCGCCTGGACGCGGCCGGGCTGCCGGATCTGGATGCGCAACCCCTGGATACCAACGCGCAGTACGCGGGTTACTGGCTGACCGGCCTGACCGACGTGGTGCTTAATAATGCCGGCCACGCCGCCGGCCGGGAAATTTCGCTGGAACAGAACCAGGCGCTGGGGCGCATTCTGCAAGGCTTCACGCAGGCATAGTCGAACAACATGGCAAGCATTATCTTGAAGGCGGTTTCGCCGGGTCACGCGGAACTGCATATCTCGCCCTGGGAAGGGCCGGCCGATGAGGTCGAGTTGTCGGTGCAGCGCAGCGAAGGCGCGCGGCACCTGGATGCCAATGCGCGCCAATGGGTCGGCGACGAGCGTTGGATGCGCCTGCAAGGCGCCCGCCTGCAGGGCGGCGCCCTGGTCATGCCGGTGGGGCCGGATTTCGTCGATACCTTGCTGGCCGGTACGCAAGGCCCGCGCTGCCGGGGCTATGTGCGCAGCGGCGGGGGTGAGGCCGTGCAGCACGGTTTCCGTGTGGAGGCCGAGGTGTTGCCGAGTTCGGCCGCCGGTCAGGCGCCTACGGTCGGCAGCCATAGCGCCATCAGCGCGCCGGCCGATCCGCCGCCACCGCCTGCGCCGCCGGTCCCGCCCGCCCCACCTGCGCCGCCGCCCGGGCCGCGCAAGAGCCGCGGGTGGTTGTGGCTGCTGCTGGCTGTGCTGATCGCGGCAGCGGCCATCGCGGCCTATCTGTTGCTGGGCCGCGGGACCCCGGCCGCGCCGCCGGTGGCCGACACCCCGCCGACCGCCGCGGGCTGCACGGTGGCCGGGCTCAAGCAGGACGGCCTGGACACCATGACGTTCGTGCAGGGCTGCGTGCGCGATGTGCAGGACCCGGCGTCCTTGCTGGCCGTGATCCAGGCCGCACGCGATGGCGGTCAGTGCGAAATCGCGCAGCGTCTGTATGCCAACCGCGCGAATGCCGGCGACACCCGCATCGCCTATGCCTATGCGCAAGAGTATGACCCGGCGCATGCCGCCAGCCCCTGCTTTCCGCCCGAGGCCGCCACGGCGCGCTACTGGTATGAGGCCGTGCTGGAAAAAGATCCCAAACATGCCGAGGCCCGCGCCAAGCTGCAGGCCTTGCCCAACTGATCGAGACGCTGCATGACGAGTTCCGTGCCCCCGCTTTTCCGCCGCAGCCTGCTGGGTGTTGGCCTGCTGGCGCTCAGCGCGGCCGCCCACGGCGCTGCGCCCTTGTTGCAGGAAGGCAAGAAGACCCTGTATCAGCGCGTGCTCACCACGCCGGGCTGCCAGCTCGTGGCCGAGCCGGGCGGGGCCGGCGGCAAGGCGCAACCGGCTTTCAGCCGCTTCTATGTCTATGCCGCCAAGCCTGAGCAGGGGCGCAACTGGATCCAGGTGGGGCCAGACTCCTTCGGCAAGACGGTGGGCTGGCTTGATCAGGCCTGCACGGTGGACTGGAAGATGCAGCTGGCGCTGGCCTTCACCAATCCGGCCGGGCGCGAGCGCACGCTGTTCTTCAAGGATCGCGCCACGCTCGAAGGCGTGCTCGATGCCATCGACCCGGTCACGCGGGTGGCGCCGCTGCGCCAGCAGCTCAAGAAGCAGGGTCGCGCCGAAGGCGTGGTGGCCCAGGAGCCCGAGCTCTTCGTGGACATGCAGAAGAATTTCTATCTGCTGCCCATTCTGAGCGGCGAGGAAGTGATGACCGAGCAGGGCTTTCGCACCCGGGTGCTGAATGTCGCATCGGTCAGTGCCAAGGAAGCCGCCGCCGCTGCCGCCGCCCAGCCTGCCGCGGGCGACGAGGTGTCTTCCAGCGAGCAACGCGTCAACCAGATCAAGGAGTTCTCGGCGGCCGTGGTGTTCGTGGTGGACTCCAGTATCTCGATGGACCCCTATATCGAACGCACGCGGGAAGCCGTGCGCCGCGTCTATCAGCAGATCGAGCAGGAAAAGCTGGGCGACCGCGTCAAGTTCGGGCTGGTGGCCTTTCGCTCCAACGTGAAGGCGGTGCCGGGGCTGGAGTATGTCAGCCGCGTCTACGCGGATCCGAACACCGTCAAGGACGGCACCGATTTTCTGGACAAGGTGTCGGGTCTGAGCCAGGCCAAGGTGTCCAGCGCGCTGTTCGACGAGGACTCCTACGCCGGGGTGATGGACGCACTGAACTCGGTGGACTGGAGCCAGTTCGGTGCCCGCTATATCGTGCTGATCACCGATGCCGGCGCTATCGAGGGTTCGCACAAGTTGTCCTCCACGGGCCTGGATGCCGGGCAGATCCGCATGGAAGCCGCCAAGCCGGGCGTGGCGATCTATACGCTGCACCTGAAGACGCCGGCCGGCGCCAAGAACCATGCCCATGCCCAGGCCCAGTACCGCGATCTGTCGACCTACGGCTCGACCAATCTGTCGCTTTACTATCCGGTCGACGCCGGGGATCTGAACGAATTCGGCAAGAAGGTCGATCTGCTCTCCAGCGCCATCACCCAGCAGGTCAAGTCGGCTTATCTGGGCGAGGATGCCGTGGGCAGCGCGGCCAATGCCTCTGACCCGGGGCGCAAGCCAGCCACCCAGGACGAGAAGCTGCAGGAAGATGCGGCGCTGATCGGCCAGGCCATGAAGCTGGCCTATCTGGGCGAGCGGATCGGCGCGCAAGCGCCGCCCGTATTCCAGGCCTGGATCAGCGACCGCGATCTGATCAAGCAGAATCTGCCGACCACCGATGTTCGGGTGCTGCTCACCAAGGGGCAGCTCAGCGATCTGAGCGACGTGATGCGCAAGATCGTGGATGCGGCCAACCGCGGCCTGATCTCGTCCTCGGATATGTTCAACCAACTGCGTACGGTGGCCGCCGCCATGGGCGCGGACCCCAACCAGCTCAAGCAATCCGACAAGAAACTGGCCGAAATGGGGTTCCTGGCCGAGTATCTGGAGGGGCTGCCCTATCAGAGCGAGGTGCTCAACCTGGATGAAGACACCTGGAAAAGCATGGACGGGCTGGCGCAGGAGAAGTTCATCCGCAGCCTGAGCATCAAGCTGAAGCACTATCAACTCTATAACGCCGACGTCGACCGTTGGGTGGCGCTGGCGCCGGACAGCGATCCGCGCGAGCACGTCTATCCGGTGCCGCTGGAAATGATGCCTTGAGACGGCCCTGATGCTGGCAATCGAGGATTTGCATTTGCGGCGCGGCGCGGGCGCCGATGCCTACGAGGTCGAACTGCCGGCGTTGCGCTTGCGGGCCGGCGAAGTGGTGGCGGTGGTGGGGGACAGCGGCTGCGGCAAGAGCACGCTGCTCGAAGGCGTCGGCCTGCTGCTGACGCCGCAACGCCTGGGCGGTTACCGGCTGGGCGATTGCGCCGAGGTCGGCCAATGGGCCTTGCGCGGCGACGACCGCGCCCTGGCGGGGTTGCGTGCACAGCGGCTGGGCTTCGTGCTGCAGTCAGGCGGTCTGTTGCCCTACCTGAGCGCTTTCGAGAACCTGGTGCTGCCGCGCCGGCTCGCCGGTCTGGCGCTGCGCGATGCGCATCTCGACTATGCCATCGAGGCCCTCAACCTGGGCGGGCTGCTGCACAAGATGCCGGCGGCGCTGTCCATCGGCGAGCGCCAGCGCGTGGCCTGCGTGCGCGCCATGGCGCATGGCCCCCAGTTGCTGTTGGCCGATGAGCCGACCTCCGCGCTGGATCCGGACAATGCCCGTCGCCTGTTCGGCCTGTTTCTGGAGCTGGCGCGACGTCGCGAGATGGCTTGCCTGGTGGTGTCGCATGAGCGCGCCCTGGTGCGCGAGTTCGGCCTGCCCGAGCTGGCTGCCCGCCTGTCGCCGGGCAGAAGTGTCTTCACCCTCGCGGGAGCGGCCCCATGAAAGCCCTTCAGGTGGCGCGGCTGTCCTGCGCCGATCTGCGTCATGACTGGCTGGTGTCGTTGTGCATGGTGGCTTCGCTGGTGGCGGTGATCGCGCCGCTGCTGCTGCTGTTCGGCTTGAAGCACGGCGTGGTCAGTGCTTTGCAGGATCAATTGCTGAATGACCCGCGCAACCTCGAAATCCGCATGCGCAGCAGCGGCAGCTATGACCAGGACTGGGTCGATGCGCTGGCGCGCGAGCCGCAGGCCGGTTTTGTGATCGGACTGACGCGCTCGCTCAATACCCAGGCCGATTTCGTGGCCGGCGGGCGTTTCGTCGACAGCGCCGAAATCCTGCCCACCGCGGCAGGCGATCCCTTGCTGGCCGGTGTGGAGATCTCGGGCCTGACGGCAGGCGAGGTGATCCTCAGCGCGCAAGCTGCCCAGAAGCTGGAGCTGCGGGCCGGAGACACGGTGCGGCTGCGCATCTTGCGGCGCCTGGATGGGCGCGAGCAACGCGTCATGCATGGCTTGCGGGTGAGCGCCGTCCTGGCGCCGGCAGCCTATCCGCGCGCTGCCGGTTTCGTGACGCCGGCGTTGCTGCAGGATATCGAGTGGTATCGCGACGGTTTTGCCGTGGCGGCGTTGGGGGTGGACGAGGGCCGGCCCCCGTCGCAGGCCCAGCGCCGTTTCTCCAAGGCCCGCATTTATGCCCGGGACATCGATGCTGTTCAGGCGCTGGAGCAGCGCCTGAACAGCCAGCGGATCGAGACGTCCAGCCGGCTGGCCGAGATCCGCAACGTCAAGGCCATCGATCATCTGCTGTCGACCGTCTTCGGCGTGATCGCCGGCACGGCGGTGCTGGGTTGCCTGGCTTCGCTGGGCGGGGCCTTCCTGGCCAATGTGCGGCGCAAGCGCCGTGACCTGGCGCTGTTGCGGCTGGTCGGCCTGCAGGGCGGGGCGATCAGCGGCTACATCCTCATTCAGGCGCTGGTGCTGACTGCCATCGCCTTTGTGCTGGGGCTGGGGCTGTATGCCGCCGGCAGCAGCCTGTTCAACCATCTGCTTGGCCTGAGCCAGGAAACCGGCCGCTTCATCAGCCACATCACGCCCTGGCATGCGCTGGCGGCGCTGGGGCTGACGCTGGCCGTGGCGGTGCGGGCCTGCCTGCGGGGCGCGGCCAGCGCGCGCCGGATCCAACCTGCGGAGAGTCTGCGTGAAATCTGAATCCAATCTGCCGCAGGCCGGCTGGCGCGTTCTGGCTGTGGCCGTGGGCCTCATGGCGAGCGCGACGGTCCATGCGGCCGACGCGGCCAAGTGGGACGCCCGCTACACCAATCCCAAGCCGGCCGCCGGCGACGTGACCTTGCCGTTGCCGTGCGGCGGCGAACTGGTATTTCGCAAGGTGGTGGTGCCGTCGGCCGGTCCGCTGGATGACCTGCCGGTCATGGTGGGGCAGGAGTCGGAGCAGTTTGCCTTCGTGGAGCAGCGTCGCCAGGCCCATATCGCCGGCAGCTTCACCGAGCAGGGCAAGGGAGCGGCGGCCCGCTATTACCTGATGGCCAAGTACGAACTGACCCAGCAGCAATATCAGGCACTCAAGACGCTGGAGAGCGAGGGCAGGCAATGCGAGACGCCGTCGCGCAAGGGCATGTTGCCGGTCACTGGCGTGAGCTGGTTCGAGGCAGTCAACCTGGCGCACCGCTACAGCGTATGGCTGCGCCAGCATCACAAGAATGTGCTGCCCAAGGAAGACGGGATCACCGGTTTCGTGCGCCTGCCGACCGAGGTGGAGTGGGAGTTCGCCGCCCGGGGAGGCGCCAATGTCGATCCGGCGGCTTATGCCGAGCTGCGTTATCCCATGCCGCAGGGAGTGCAGGCACACGAATGGTATGGGGGCGCCCAGTCCTCCAATGGCAAGTTGCAACTGGTCGGCTTGCTGGATCCCAACCCCCTGGGCCTGCATGACATGCTGGGCAATGCCGCCGAGATGACCCAGGATGCCTTCCGGCTCAACAAGCTTGATCGCCAGCATGGCGGGGCAGGCGCCTATGTGATCCGTGGCGGCGATTTCCGCAAGGCTGAAGAGGGAATCCGCTCGGCGGCGCGCCGCGAAGGCAACTTCTACAGCGAGGATGGCGAACAGCTGGACAATGCCGTGGGCATGCGCTGGGTGGTGGCAGCGCCCGAAATGACCTCGCGCGAGCGCATCCAGCAGCTGGAACAGAGCTGGCGCAAGCTGGGCAGCGGTGATGTCTCCAACGACGCCGCGGGCAAGGGACGCGCGGCCGTGCAGGAGCTCAGCGAGCTGGCCGGCAAGGTCGAGGATGCCAAGCTCAAGGAGCAGCTCAAGGAGCTGGAAGGCAAGCTGCGCGCCAGCAACCAGCGCCAGGAAGAAGCCCGCGATCAGGCCATCCGGGCCAGCCTCAACCTGGGCGCCTTCCTGTGCACCAAGCTGCGCGATGACGGACGTTATGTGCAGTTCGTCGAGAACACCTACAAGGAACTGTGCGAGGCCTCCGCCGATTCGCCTGAATGCGTGGGCTTCAAGGGCAACATCGACAAGCGGCGCTATGAACTGGCGGAAACCACGCAGTACTACGCCAGCAGCCTGGTCGATGCGGCCACGCTCTACGGCAAGGACAATATCGCGCGCCAGATGCCGGTGATGTCCAAGATCCTGGAGCAGAACGAAAAACTCAAGGGGCTGCAGCCCTATCTGAATGTGTATTGGGGCCACCAGCAGGCTTATCTCAAGTCCTGGAAGATAAACAAGGACGCCTGGCTGGCGGCATGTGTAGAGGCGGTCAAACACTGACCGGATGGAGAAGCAAATGCAAAGCAGAATCGCGCACTGGCGGCGTGCTTGGATGGCCGCAATGATGGCGGCCACATTGGCCATCACCGGATGCGCCAGCACCGGCAGCAGCATGCTGGGCGGCGCCCAGGTCGATCCGCGCCTGGACGCTGGTAATGACGCCGAGTTTTTCAGCCGCTCGGGTTTCCAGGCTTGCGCGGGGGCGGCAGCGTTGGGGGTGGCGGCCTGCCTGCTGACCGCGCCCAGCAACAAGAAGGCCATGTGCGCCATCATTGCCGGTGTGGCGGCCTGCGGCGTGGCCATGGGCACCAATTACTACCTGGACTATCGCCGCAGCCAGTACAAGAGCACCGGCGAGATGCTGGATGCCATGACCCAGGACGTCGAGCAGGATACCCAGAAGCTGCAGCAGCGTTCGCAGACCATCCAGGCGGTGATCGATTCGGACAAGCAAAAACTGGCCCAGCTCAATGCCGAGGTGAAAACCGGCCGCATGCAGGAAGAGGCCGCACGTAAACAGTTGCGCAATATTGACGCCAATATCACCCGCATCAAGAAAGAGCAGGGCAATATCGACGACAAGATCGCCTCTTACCGTGAGGTCTCGGCCGCCACCACCGGCGGCAGCAAGGCCGAAATCAAGAGGCTCGACGGCCAGATCGAGAAAATGCAGATCGAGGCGGCCAAGCTGCGCAACGCCATGGGCGTGCTGACTACGCAGCGTGACTCGCTGGATTGGGGGAAAGCCGCATGAAGTCACGTTATCTGCTTGTCTTGATGCTGGCTGCCCTGGGCGGGTGCGGCACCTTGCCGCCGGGCGCCTGCGATCCCAGCAATGCCGATGTCAATATTTTCCGCAAGATGCAGTGCGACGCCTCCGGTGGCTATCGTGACAGCGTCGATCGCAAGGAGGCGCGCCTGAGCGCCGCCCAGGAAGAGAACGCCCTGTTCCGCGAATCGCTGGCGGCCCTGGAGGCGCAGCAGGCCTCCTATAAACTGCCGCTTCAGGCGCAGCAGCAAGCGCGCGACCAGGTGGTCTCCAGCACCCGCCGCCTGCTGGACCAGGTCAAGCAGAAAGGCTCGACCGACAAGAAGTTGCAGGCCCAGCTCAAGCTGGCCGAGAAGGACCTGGCCGAACTGCAGGCCCAGCCCATCACGGCCTCGGCGGGCAATGCGGAGATCGCGGCGCGCCAGCGCAAGGCCCAGGAGCTGGAGCAGATGGTCAAGCGCCTGCGCGCCAGCGTCCTGCAGGCGCCTTAACCCCGGCGGCCCGCCAGCAGGCGGGCCGTGGTTTTTCTATAGAGCATCACCGTGCAACGTTTTCTACGTGAGCCGAATACCGATGGCGCGGTCGCCGAGCAGGCTGCGCGCGCCTTCAGCGACGGCCTGGCCCTGATCGAGCGCCACTTCCCGCCCAGCGTGGCGCAGGCTTATGCCATTCCCAAGGCCGGCGCCGACGGGAAGCTGGAGTGGTGGACGCGCCAGGAGGGCAAGGTCACCCCTTTCGCCGCCCTCAATGCCGATCAGCAGCGTGAGCTGCTGGCCCGCTATGCCGAGCACCAGGAACAGCTCGACAGCCTGGCGCAGACCTTGGAGGCGCGAGGGCTGGGTGAGCAGGCGGCCACGGTGCGCGGCCTGCGCAGCGCACCGGACCCGGCGCGTCTGCACAGCGTGGAAGGGCGTTTGCTGATCACGCGCTGGAGCGAGCCGCGGGCGCCGGTGCCCGTGCCGGTCGTCGTGCCGCGCCGGCGCTGGTGGTGGTGGTTGCTGGCATTGTTGTTGCTGGCCTTGCTGCTCGGGCTGCTGTGGTGGTGGTTGATGCGCCGCCCGGTGGTGCCCGTCACGCCCCCGGCGCCGCCGGTGGTGGAGCCGGCGCCCGCAGCCGTGGCGCCGCCCATTCCCGAGCCTGTGGCGCCCGAACCGGTCCCGCCGCCCGCGCCGCCGCCACCCAAGCCCAAGCCTGCGCCGGAGCCCAAGCCCAAGCCCAAGCCCGATCCCGAGCCGGGCTGGCCGACCGAACTGGTGTTCGTGCTGGATTCCTCGGCGCGCATGGCGCTGCCGGCAGGGGTGGATTCTCCCTTGCGCCAGCAGCTTGCGCGCAATGAAATCGAGCGCATCGTGGGCGGGCTGCCCAAGCGCACCGACACCCACCTGGTACGGTATGCCGGCAAGAGCTGCGCGGCGCCTGTGCACAAAGGGCCGTTCAAGGCCAATCAGCGCGATGCCTTGCTGACCCAGTTGCGCCAGACGAGCAGCGCCGGTTCGTCCGCCCTGGCAGAGAGCCTCAAAGTGGCTGCCTCCAAGGTCGACGGCAAGCAGCGCGATGCCCTCATCTTCGTTTTTGCCGGCGGCCCCGATACGTGTGGTGGAGACGTCTGCGCGACGGCCCGCGAGATCCATCGCAACAAGCCGCGTCTGCGCATCAATGTGGTCGACCTGACCGGCGACAAGAGCCTGGATACCTGCGCAGCCAAGATCACCGGCGGCGAGTCGTACAACTGGGGCACGCGCAACCGCAACACGCCGGGGGTGGACTTGTCCAAGGAAGCCGCCCGCATGCTGGCGCCCTGATTCAGGGCGAGCAGTCGCGGGCAAAAAAAGCCCGGCGGAGGGTGGACTCCGCCGGGCTGTCAAAACCGGCTCATGGCAGGCCCGTCCCTGCCGGGTCGCGCCGTAATGGGACGCGGCCTTACTCGGCCTTCATGTTGGCCGACTTGACGATGGCGCCCAGGCGCTTGTCTTCGGCAGCGATGAAGGTCTTGAACTGTTCGACCGTGTTGGGGATGGCTTCGTAGCCGGCGTCGGTCAGTTGTTGCTTGACCTTGGGCATGGCCATCACCCGGTCAATGGCGTGGTTCATCGCGGTGATGATGGGCTCGGGCGTGTCCTTGGGCGCATACATGCCACCCCAGTGCGTGATGTTGATCTGGCCGAAGCCCTGCTCCCCGGTGGTCGGGGTGTCGGGCAGCAGCGGACTGCGGTGATCGGCGGTGGCCGCCAGCGCGCGCACCTTGCCGGCATTGACGTAGGCGCGCACCGAAACGGCGGCTTCCGAGGCGGCGTCGACCTGTCCGCCCATCAGTGCCGTGGAGCTTTCCGAGCCGCTCTTGTAGGGCACCACCGTGACCGGCACCTGCAGCGCCTGGCCCAGCATCTCGGCCACGAAGTGGCCGGTACTGCCGGTGCCGGCGGTGGCAAAGAGGATGGGGTGCTTCTTCTTGCGCGCCTCTTCCTGCCAGTCCTTGAGCGAATGGATCTTGCTGTCGGCCTTGACCACGATCACCGAGGCCGATTCGAACAGCAATCCCACCGGCACCAGGTCGCTGTCTTCATAGGGCATCTTGCTGCGCAACATCTTGTTGGTGATGGCGCCGTTGCCCGCGATCACGAAGGTGTAGCCGTCAGCCGGCCCCTTGGCCACCACGTCCGAACCGATGATGCCGCCTGCCCCGGGCCGGTTGTCGATGATGACCGGTTGCTTGAGCTGCTCGGCCAGGCCGGTGGCGAAGATGCGGGTCATGTTGTCCAGCTGGCCGCCGGCCGAGAACGGCACCACCAGGCGCACCGGCCGGTCGGGCCAGTCGGCGGCCTGTGCCCGCGAGGCTGCCGTCAGGCCGGCGGCCAGCGCCAGTGCGCGCAGCGGGAAGGAAAATCGCTTGCTGTTCATAGTGTCTCCTTGGTTTGGGTGAGGTTGCTGCTCATCTTTTAGTGTTGCGGCACTTCGCGCGAGTCTTCGAGCGCCTGGCGCAGTACGGCGGGCAGGATGCCGCCGGCGCGCCAGATCTCGATCTCGTGTTCATTGTCCAGGCGGCACAGCAAGGACAGCGGCTGGGGCGTGCTGCGGCCCCGGATCAGGCAATCCACCATGCCTTGCGGTGTCAGGCTGGCGGGGATATCCAGGTCAAACGTCTCGGTGCCGTCCAGGCCTAGGGTCAGGCGCGTGACACCCGCCGGCAATTGCAGCGGCAGCACGCCCATGTTGACCAGGTTGGAGCGGTGGATGCGTTCGAAGCTCTCGGCGATCACGGCGCGCACGCCAAGCAGGCGGGTGCCCTTGGCCGCCCAGTCGCGCGAGGAGCCGTTGCCATAGTCCTTGCCCGCGACCACCACGACCGGCACCTGCGCGTCGCGGTACTGCATGGCCACGTCATAGATCGGCAGCACGGCTCCGTCGGGCTGGTGACGGGTGGCACCGATCGGGCCGTCAGGCAGCAGTTCGTTGACCAGGGTCGGCTGGGCGAACGTGGCGCGCATCATCACACGGTGGTTGCCGCGCCGTGCGAGATAGGTATGCAGCGCATCGGGAGCCACGCCCAGCGACAGCAGGTAACGTCCGGCGCTCGAGTGGGGCGGGATCTCATTGGCTGGCGAAATATGATCGGTGGTGACCGAGTCGCCCAGGATCAGCAGCGCACGGGCGCCCTCGATACGCACCTGGCCTTGTTGCAGCGGCACATCCAGATAGGGCGGGCGGCGCAGGTACAGGCTGTCCGCGTCCCAGGCGTAGCAGGCGCCGGAATTGGTCGGCAGTGCCATCCAGGCGGGATCGCCGTCGAAGACGTCACGGTAGCGTTCGGTGAACAGCGACGGGTGCACGTGCTCGGCCACCACCGCATCAATCTCGGCGTCGTCGGGCCACAGTTCGGCCAGCATCACCGGCGTGCCGTCGGCGCGCCAGCTGACCGGTTCGCTTTCCAGGTCGCGCGTGACGGTGCCGGCAATGGCGTAGGCCACCACCAGCGCGGGGGACACGAGGTAGTTGGCGCGCGCCAGCGGATGCACGCGGCCGGGGAAGTTGCGGTTGCCCGAGAGCACCGCCGCCACGCGGGGGTTGTCCTGGGCGATATGTTGTTCGACCGCCGCATCGAGCGAGCCCGACAGGCCGGCGCAAGTGGCGCAGCCATAGCCGGCGGTGTGAAAGCCCATCGCATCCAGGGCGGCCTGCAGGCCGCTGCTTTCCAGATAGTCGGTCACGACCCGCGAACCAGGGGTGAGCGAGGTCTTGGTCCAGGCTGGCGGACGCAGGCCCAGGGCCTGCGCCTTGCGTGCGAGCAGGCCGGCGGCCACCAGCAGGCGCGGGTTGGAGGTGTTGGTGCAGCTGGTAATGGCCGCCAGCACCACGGCGCCCTCGGGCAGTTCGGGGCTGGGGCTGGCCGGCAGGGCGGCGGTGGTTTTCTTGAACGTCAGCGGCACTTCGGCCAACGTCATGCGGTCCTGGGGGGGGGGGGGGCCGGCGGCCACGCGGGTGATCTGCGCCAGGT
>JAEWJD010000377.1 GCA_023386765.1 Pseudomonadota bacterium
CAGGCTCGCTTGGCCTCGAGCACGGAGGCGTAGTTGGCCACGGCCGCGCCGCCCATGTTGAACACCAGGCCGAAGGCCGGCGCCTGCCCCATCTGCAGCCCGCCGCCGCGGCCGGTGAGCTGACGGACCGACAGCGCATGCATCGACACGCCCGTGGCGCCGACCGGGTGGCCCTTGGCCTTCAGGCCGCCGGACAGGTTGACCGGCAGGGCGCCGCCGCGCATGACGGTGCCGTCGTCCAGCGCCCGGTGGCCCTGGCCGGCGGGCGCCAGGCCCATGGCTTCATAGATGAGCAGCTCGGCGATGGTGAAGCAATCGTGCACCTCGGCGAAGTCCAGGTCCTGCAGGCTGATGCCGGCGCGTTCGAGCGCGCGGGCGATGGCCAGGCGCGGCCCCTCAAAGGCCAGGAAGTCGCGCTTGGACATGGGCAGGAAGTCGCTGACGTGGGCCAGGCCGCGCAAGACTACCTCGCGCTGAAATTCGCCCGCGCGTGCCGCGCTGGTGAGGACGACGGCGGCCGCGCCATCCGTGACCAGCGAGCAGTCGGTCAGGCGCAGCGGCGGCGCGATCAGCGGGTTGCGTTCGGAGACGGTGTTGCAGGCCTCGACGTCCAGCGCACGTTGCATCTGCGCGAGCGGGTTGCGTAGCGCATTGGCATGGTTCTTGGCGGCGATGGCGGCCATCGCGGGCAGGGGATCCTGGTAGCGGCGGGTGTATTCCTGGGCGGCCAGGCCGAAGACCTGCGGGAAGCTCAAGGCTGCCTCGGCCGCATCGTTCTGGTAGCCGGCGCCCGCCAGTGCGCGGGTGACGTCGGCAGTGCTGTTGTGGGTCATCTTCTCGGCACCCACCACCAGCACGACCTCGGCCTGGCCGGACTGGATGGCCGCCACGCCGGCAGCCAGCGCGGCCGCGCCGGAGGCGCAGGCGTTTTCGCAGCGCGTGGCCGGGGTGAAACGCAGCTCGGGTGAGGCCTGATGGATCAGCGAGGAGGCGAAACCATCGCTCACCATGCCGGAATTGAAGTGGCCGAGAAATACCGCATCGACCTCGCTGGCGGGCAGGCCGGCATCATCGAGCGCCTCGCGTGCCGCGCTGACGATCAGGTCTTCCAGGCTGAGGGCGTCCAGGCGCCCGAACTTGGTGTGGCCGCTGCCGACCAAGGAAACTGGTTGTGTGTGCATTTGCTCCTCCTGGGATGGGTTCTTTTGGCATATCATCGTCACTCGGCATACGTACGTCTATAAGTGCACCCACGTACTCATGTACGTAGTTCTACGCATATGATGAACACACAACTCGAAGAACTCGCCTTTCGCGAATCGCCCTCGCCGCTGATCATGACCGAGCATCGCAGCATCCTGCGATGCAACAAGGCGTTTGCCTCGCTGTTCGGCTATGTCGTGGAAGAGCTCACCGGCGAACTCATCCTGAAGCTCTATCCCTGCAGCGCCGACTACTATGAAATCGGCGAGCGCTGCCTCAATGCGCTGCGGCACAACACCACCTATGAAGACGAGCGCTTCATGCAGCATCGCAGCAAGGAAATCTTCTGGGCCCGGGCGCGCGGCGTGACCCTCACGCCCCAGGACCCTTTTGCACTGATGATCTGGAATTTCGACCGCATCCAGCATCGCCCCAGCAAGACCGCCACGCTTACGCCGCGCGAACAGGAGATCGCCGGCTTCATCGTCAACGGCCTGACCTGCAAGGAAACCGCCGCCGAATTGGGGATTTCGTATCGCACGGTCGAGGTACATCGCGGGCGCCTGATGCGCAAGCTCAATGCCAAGAACACCGCCGAACTGGTGTCGCGCATCATCCTGGTCACCCACGGCGAGTAGTGTCCAACAGGCCCCCCGGTTGAGCGATACTGGGGGCTTGTCTGCACAGGGGACTGTCGTGTCCAGCGTCCATCATGTTGTCAGCGGCCAGGCACGCCTTGCCCTGGAGACCGCGGGCCGTGGCCTGCCGGTGGTGTTCCTGCATGCCAATGTGGCGGACCGCCGCATGTGGCAGACGCCCTTTGAGCAGCTGGCTGCGGCGCATCAGGTGATCGCCTATGACCGGCGCGGTTTCGGCCAGACCCGTGCGGCGCTTCAGGCGCACTCGGCGGTGGCCGATCTGATGGCCATACTGGATGCGAGCTGCGGCGCGCAGCCGGCCGTGCTGGTGGGGTGCTCGCAGGGCGCCAAAATCGCGCTCGATGCGGCGTTGATGCACCCTCGGCGCATCCGCGCGCTGGTGCTGGCTTCGGCGACCATTGACGGGGCGCCCGCGCCCGAGCCCGGCGCGCCAGGCCTGGACCTGCAGCAGCAGCAGGCCGAGGCGGCAGTCTCGGGCGATGCGCAGCGGCTCATCCGGCTGCGCGCGCGGCTCTGGCTGGATGGCCCGCTGGCAGCCGAAGGCCGGCTCGCCGGGGCTGCCCGCGGCCTGTTCGAAACCATGAACGCGCAGATGCTGGCCCTGCCCGCTCCGGGCGCCAGCACGGATGCCACCGAGGCTTTCGCGCGCCTGGAGACCGTGCAACATCCCACCTTGGCGCTGTGGGGCGCTCTGGATTTTCCGCATATCCAGGCGCGGACCGAACTGCTGGCACGGCGCCTGCCCCAGGCCCGAGGCCATTGCCTGCCAGAGGCAGCGCACCTGCCCGGCCTGGACCAGCCCGCGGCCACGGCAGACCGGATCCGCGATTTTCTGGCTGGCCTGGCGGGCTGAACGCGCCCGGGGCGGGCGCTGCGACGGGCCACCTTTAGACCGTCTCTAAGCAAGCCTTCGAATCTTTCGGATGGTCAGTGCGGCACGCCATTCCTAGAATCTCCCTACGCCCTCCATCCCCGACAAAGAGGGCGAATTTCCAGGGAGACTGCCGCCGCCAGGCGGATCACATCAGCATGCCGCATAACGTCATTACGCCCGCCAGCCGCGCGGAGCATCACTATTTTGATCAACTGGCCCAAGGGAATTTCGTGATCCCCCGCTGCCAGGCTTGCGATCGCTTCAGTTTCTACCCCCGCGTGCTATGTCCGCATTGCGGCAGCGATAGGCAGTCATGGGTCGCGCCCAGTGGACGGGCAACCGTGTATTCCGTGACTGTTGTGCGTGCCCGGTCCGGGGATTACACCGTCTGCCTGGTGGACCTGGAGGAGGGGCCGCGCATGATGAGCCGGGTGGTGGGCGTGGCACCGGAAACGGTGCGCATCGGCATGGCGCTGCAGGCCAGAATCGACCAGATCGATGGCGCGCCTTTGCTGGTTTTCGTCCCGCAGGAGGAAGTATGAAGCGTCGTTACCGGGGTGAAATCGCCATATTGGGCACGGGCATGGCAGGGTTGGGTGATTGCGGCGGGCGCACGGAGCAGGAGATCATCGCTCAGGCGGCGCATCGTGCCGCTGCAGAAAGCGGCTTGGCCTTGCATGAGATCGACGGTCTGATTACTTCCAGCTTGACCTCGCCTTGGTGGGTCATGCGCATGGCGGAGTACCTGGGCATGCGCCCGAGCTTCTCCGATAGCACCATGTTCGGCGGGTCTTCCTTCATTGCGGACTTGCGGGTGGCGGCGATGGCGATCGAGTCTGGGCAATGCCGCCATGTGCTGATCTGCTACGGCGCCACGCCGCGCAGCGCACCCAGCAGCACGCAAATCAATCAGATGCGGGCGGCGCTGGATCCCCAGCCCTATGAACATCCGTATAAGCCATTCAATCCTGTCTCGAGCTATGCGCTGGCGGCAGCCCGGCATATGCACCAGTACGGCACCACTCGTCATCAATTGGCTGAAGTGGCCGTGGCTGCGCGCAAGTGGGCACAGTTGAATCCGGATGCCTTCATGCGTGATCCGCTGTCTATCGATGATGTCTTGAATGCAAAGATGATCTCGGATCCCCTGACTGTGCGCGACTGCTGCCTCGTGACGGATGGCGCGGGGGCGTTCGTGGTGAGCTCCGCGGCACGGGCGCGTGATCTGCATGCCAAGCCGATCTATGTGCTGGGTACCGGGCATGCGCACTGGCATCGCCAGATTTCCTGCATGGAAGACGTCACCGTGACGCCCGCGGTGGACTCGGGCCGCGCGGCCTTTGAGGAAGCCGGCATGACGCCGGCGGATATCGATCTGGTGCAGCTTTATGACGCTTTCACCATCAATCCCATTCTCTTTCTGGAAGACCTGGGCTTTTGCGCCAAGGGCGAAGGAGGCAGCTTCGTTGGCGGCGGGCGTATCGAGCCGGGCGGCGCGCTGCCCCTGAACACCAACGGCGGTGGCTTGTCGTTTACCCACCCCGGCATGTACAGCATTTTTCTGGTGATCGAGGCGGTTACCCAATTGCGCAGGCAGGCCGGTGCACGCCAGGTGCCCCGGGCCGACGTCGCGCTGGTGCACGGCAACGGCGGGGTTCTGTCGAGCCAGGCTACCGCCATTCTTTCCCATGCATTGTGAGGCGGTGATGGATAAAACGATAGAGACGGCCATGGCGGCGATCAGCGATATCCCGGATGGGGCGACCGTATTGGTGAGTGGCTTCGGACAATCCGGCCAGCCTGTCGAACTTCTGGAAGCCCTGGTCGAGCAGGGCGCCAGCGCGCTCACGGTGGTCTGCAACAACAGCGGGGGTGGAGACCAGGGCCTGGCTCGCCTGATCCGCCTGGGACGCGTGCGCAAACTGATTGCTTCGTATCCCAGGGGGAGTGAGTCACAGGCTTTCGAGGAGGCCTATGCCTGCGGGGCCATTGACTATGAGTGCGTGCCCCAGGGCACGCTGGCCGAGCGCCTGCGTGCCGCCGGGGCCGGACTGGGCGGGTTCTTCACGCCCACCGGCTACGGCACGCTGTTGGCCGAGGGTAAAGAGACGCGCATGATCCGGGGCGTGGGGCACGTTTATGAGGATGCCCTGCATGCCGATTACGCGTTGGTCAAGGCGCATCGGGCGGACCCGATGGGCAATCTGCTGTATCGCAAGGCGGGTCGTAATTTTGGTCCCTTGATGTGCATGGCCTCGTCCACGGCAGTCGTGCAGGTCGATGCGTTGGTCGCCACCGGCGAGCTCGACCCGGAGCACATTGTGACGCCGGGGATTTTCGTTCAGCGGGTGGTGCGCATCGCAAGCCCGATGCAGGCGGGAGCACAATCATGATGCCGCGTTTCAGTCGTGCACAGATCGCGCAGCGCGCGGCCGCGGACATCCCCGCGGGTTCCTATGTCAACCTGGGGATTGGGTTGCCGGTCATGGCGCTGGACTATTGGACACCGGCTCACGGCGTGATCGTTCATAGTGAGAACGGCATCCTCGGCATGCGCGCACGCCGCGAGGATGATCCGCTCGATCCCGACCTGACCAATGCCGCCAAACAGTATGTGGCGATGGGCGAGGGGGGGAGTTTCTTTCATCATGCAGATTCTTTCGCGATGATGCGTGGCGGCCATCTGGATTACTGCATCCTGGGGGCCTATCAGGTGTCAGAGCGAGGGGATCTGGCGAACTGGTCGCTCAATCAGCCGGGCGTGGCGTCGGCGGTGGGCGGGGCGATGGATCTGGTAGTCGGCGCCAAGAACGTCTATGTGCTGATGGAACACCAGACACGCGACGGTCAATCCCGCCTGCGTCGCCAGTGTGACCTGGCATTGACCGGAGCCGGCTGCGTCGACCGTGTCTACACCGACCTGGCAACGCTCGAGGTGACCCCGCAAGGTTTCCTGGTGCGCGATATGGCGCCCGGGCTGACGCCCGAGGCGCTGCAGGCTGCAACCGACGCGCCGCTGCAATTCGCCCGGGAGGTGGGTCGTGGTGGCTGATGCCGATTTTCGCGCCGACGTGCGCCGCTTCATTCAACGGCATCTGCCGGCAGACCTGCAAAGCAAGGTGATGGCGCATCAGCGCCTGGGCAAGGAGGATTTCCTGCGCTGGCACCGGATACTGTTCGAGCAGGGTTGGGTCGCTCCGGGCTGGCCGAAGGCCTTCGGCGGCGCGGCATGGACAATCGAGCAGCGGAACATCTTCGATGAGGAGTGCGGCCTGGCTGGCGCGCCGGAGACCCAGCCTTTCGGCTTGCGCATGGTGGGGCCCGTCATCATGGCGTATGGCTCGCCATGGCAGAAGGCTCACTTTCTTCCGCGTATCCTCAGTGGCGAGGATTGGTGGTGCCAGGGTTATTCCGAGCCGGGCGCCGGCTCTGATCTGGCTTCGCTCAGAACCCGCGCGCGCCGCCAGGGCGATCATTATCTGATCTCGGGCCAGAAGACCTGGACGACCTATGCGCAACATGCCGACATGATGTTCTGTCTGGCGCGTACCGATCCCCAGGCGAAACCCCAGGAAGGCATCTCCTTTTTTCTGATCGACATGCGCAGCCCCGGTGTGTCGCTGCGGCCCATCCGGACCCTGGATGGCGGCGAGGAAATCAACGAGGTCTTTCTGGACGACGTGGCGGTGCCGCTTTCTCATCTCGTGGGGGAGGAAAACCGCGGCTGGACGTATGCCAAGTACCTGCTGTCGCATGAGCGTTTCGGGGCCGCCCGTGTGGGCCGCGCCAAACGCGAGCTTGGCCTGCTGAAGACCATGGCCAGGCAGTGCATCCGTCAGGGCCGTAGTGCGTTGGAAGACCCGATCCTCGCGCGGCGCGTGACCTTGCTGGAGATTGATACGTTGGCGCTCGAGCAGACCAACCTGCGCCTTATCGACCAGGACAAGCGTGGAGCGGGGCATGGCGCCGAAGCCTCGATGCTGAAGTACCTGGGGTCGACCCTGGCGCAACGCATCAGCGAGGTGCAGCTGGATCTGGCCGGGCCGCTGGGGCTGGCCTACCGCAGCGAGTTGCTTGATGCGGAGATGCCCGGCCAGACGGTGCAGAGCGTGCCCGGTTTCTATCTGAACCTGCGCAAGATCTCCATCTATGGCGGCACCGATGAGGTGCAGAAGAACATCATCGCCAAGCTGGCGCTGGGCCGGGCGGTGGCCGACGTGCCGGGGCAGGAAATGGTGGAGGCCTCTTTGGGGGCCTATCTGGCGCGCGCTTATCCGCCCCGTGGATCGCGTCCGGAGGCGGCAAGCACAGGCATACCCGCGCATTGGCGGGCGCTGGCCGAGCTTGGCATGACGGCGTTGGCATTGCCCGTGTCGCATGGCGGGTTGGAGCAGGGGGCCCTTGCCTTGTGTGCGGCGGCTCAATGCCTGGGCCGCCATGGCGTGGATGAACCCTATGCCACCAGCGCGGTGCTGGCAGGCAGCCTGCTGGCCCGTCTGCCGCTCACCCCCGCGTTGCTGACCCTTTGCGAAGGGTTGGCCAGCGGCGAGGTGTTTCCGGCCGTGATCCTGCCGGGCCCTCAGGCAGGGAGTGAGTCGGATGCGGTCCGGGCGCGCCGCTGCGGCAGCGGCTGGGTGCTGGAGGGCAGGGCGCGGTTGGTTCCTTATGGCACGCAAGCCAGTCATTGGCTGGTGGTGGCGCCAGCGCAAGACGAGTACTCCCTCTTTCTCCTCGACGCAGGCTGCCCAGGTGTGTCGGGCACCGCATGCCAGGGCTTGGATGGGCGCGACTATGCCGAGCTGGCATTGCACGACTGCCGGGTTGCCGACACAGCCTGCTTCCGGCTGTCTGGCGAGGATCTGTCCCGTGCAGTGGACCTCACCCGCATTGTGCTGTGCGCCGAGGCACTGGGGGCCATGGGCTGGTTGCTTGACGCCACGCAGGCTTATCTGGCCGCCCGCCAACAGTTTGGCCGTCCCTTGGGTAGCTTCCAGGTTCTCCAGCATCGCCTGGTGGACATGTTGCTGCTGCTGGAGCAGGCGCGTGCGCTGACCTGGCATGCCGCCGAGACCAGCGCGAGCGCTGCGGCCGTACTGGAACGCCTGGCTTCGGCGGCGAAGGCGAAATGCGGCGAGGCGGCACGCCTGATCGGTCAGCAGAGCATCCATTTGCATGGCGGCATGGGCATGACGGATGAGCTGCCAGTCGGGCACTACGTCAAGCGCTTGATGGCGATTGAATACACCTTGGGCGACACTGCCTTCCAACTTGAACGTTATGAGGCCAGCACATCCGCTGCGGCCATGGAGCATCAGCATGAGTGTGCATGACAATCCGGCTGCGGCCACGGTGAAGGAAGAAAGGCGTGGAGCCGTGATGGTGCTGCACATGGCCAACCCGCCGGTCAACGGCCTGGGAGACAGTGTCCGTCGTGGACTGGCCCGCGGTCTGCAACGGGCCTTGGACGATGCCGCCGTCGCGGCCGTCGTGATCGTTGGCGAAGGGCGCGGCTTCAGCGGTGGCGCCGATATCCGACAGTTCAATACCCCGGCGGCCAGTGCATTGCCCATGTTGCGCCAGGTGATTGCCGCGATAGAAGCTGCGGGCAAGCCGGTGGTGGCCGCTATTCATGGGTTTGCCCTGGGGGGCGGTCTGGAGCTGGCATTGGGGTGCCATTACCGGGTTGCCGACGAGCGCGCGGTGCTGGGTCTGCCGGAGGTCAACCTCGGCCTGGTGCCTGGCGGCGGCGGCACGCAACGGCTGCCCCGCGCCGTTGGTGTGGACGCGGCGGTGGAGATGGTGCTGGAAGGCAAGACCGTGACGGCCCCGCAGGCATCCGGGATGGGCCTGGTCGATGCGCTGGCAGAAGGCGCCATCCTTGAGTTTGCCTGCCGGTATGCCTTGGGCAAGGCCGGGGAACCGGCCTTGCCCAGGTTGCGTGATCGCACCCTGGCTGTGCAGGACTTGGGTTCCGCCCGCGCCCGTTTATCGCCCCGCTTGCGCAACGCCGTGGCCCGGGAGGCGGCGCTCGCGTGCATCGAAACGGCGATGCAACCGGACTTCGAGGCGGGTCTGGATGAGGAGCGGCGGCACTTCGATCGCCTGGTCCAGGGAAGCGAATCCAAGGCGTTGAGGCATCTCTTTTTTGCCGAAAAAGAAGCGTCCCGGGTTGCCGGTGCCGGCCAGGCCGCTCAGATCGAGCGTGTGGCGATCGTGGGCGCAG
Organism: Pseudomonadota bacterium; assembly: GCA_023386765.1. Taxonomy (GTDB): domain Bacteria; phylum Pseudomonadota; class Gammaproteobacteria; order Burkholderiales; family Burkholderiaceae_B; genus Bordetella. Next base: position 8,960 of record JAEWJD010000377.1, read on the forward strand.
GCACCATGGGCGGGGGAATCGCCATGGCTTTCGCCAATGCCGGCATTCCTGTCGACCTGATCGAGCGCGAAGCCGACGCACTGCAGCGTGGCATGGCGTTGATCCGAAAAAACTACGACATTACGGCAGCCAAGGGGAAACTGACTGCCACCGAGGTGCAGGCGCGGATGTCGCGGATCCAGCCGGGGCTCGATATGACGGCCGTGGCGCAGGCCGACATGGTCATCGAGGCCGTCTACGAGGATATGGCGATCAAGCAAGCGCTGTTCCGCCAGCTGGATGCGCTTGGCAAGCCGGGCGCGATTCTGGCGTCCAACACCTCGCGGTTGAATATCGATGAAATCGCCGCCGTGACCCAGCGTCCCGAGTCGGTCATCGGGTTGCATTTCTTCAGCCCGGCCAACGTGATGAAATTGCTCGAGGTCGTGCGTGGCGCGAGCACTGCGCCGGATGTGATCGCCACCAGCATGGCCGTGGCCAAGAAAATCGGCAAGATACCGGTGTTGGTTGGGGTCTGCGAGGGTTTCGTGGGGAATCGCATGCTCACCGGCTATTGGCGCGAAGCCGGGTTTCTGCTGGAGGAAGGAGCCAGCCCCAGCCAGGTTGATGCCGCCATGACGCGCTTCGGCATGGCCATGGGCCCGTTCGCCATGGCGGATCTGGCAGGCATGGATATCAACTGGGCGACACGTAAACGGCTGGCGCCGACCCGCCCGGCGCATTTGCGGTATTCGCGGGTTGCCGATCGCATTTGCGAGCTGGGCAGGTTTGGCCAGAAAACCCAGGCAGGCTACTACCGCTACGAGCCGGGCCGGCGTGAGCCGCTGCCCGACCCGGTGGTGGACCAGATCATCGCCGAGTGCGCCCGCGAGGCCGGTATCGAGCGGCGTGTCATCACGGAAGAGGAAATCGTCGAGCGTTGCGTGCTGGCCTTGGTCAACGAGGGTGCGCGCATCATCGAAGAGGGGATCGTGCAGCGCGCTTCAGATGTGGATGTGGTTTATGTCCACGGCTATGGTTTCCCAGGTGCCCGCGGCGGGCCGATGTTCTATGCCCAGTCCCTGGGAATGGACG
>JAEWJD010000039.1 GCA_023386765.1 Pseudomonadota bacterium
GACCTGGTGCGCCAGGAGCTGGGGCTCGATCTGCCCCTGCCGCAGCAGTTCGTGCGTTACTTCAGCCATCTGTTGCAGGGTGACCTGGGGGTATCTCTGCGCACCAAGCGGCCGGTATCTACCGAGATCGCCGATCGCTTCATGCCCACGCTATGGTTGACGATCACCAGCATGATCTGGTCTGTCACCTTCGGGATGGTTTTCGGCATCGTGTCGGCGGTGTGGCGCAATCGTTGGCCCGATCGTCTGCTGATGACGCTGGCCGTCTCGGGGATTTCGTTTCCGGCTTTCGCGCTCGGCATGATGCTGATGCAGGTGTTTTCGGTCGAGCTGGGTTGGTTGCCCACGGTCGGGGCTTCCAGCTGGAAGCATTACATCCTGCCGTCGATCACGCTGGGGGCGGCGGTGGCGGCCGTGATGGCCCGCTTTACGCGTGCCTCCTTCGTCGAGGTGATCCAGGAAGATTTCGTGCGCACGGCAAGAGCCAAGGGGCTGGGCGAGGGGCGCGTGGTCATCAAGCACACTTTACGCAATGCCCTCATCCCGGTAGTGACCATGATGGGCCTGCAATTCGGCTTTCTGCTGGGCGGCTCGATCGTGGTGGAGACGGTGTTCAACTGGCCCGGCCTGGGACGGTTGCTGGTCGATGCGGTGACGCAGCGCGACTATCCCGTGATCCAGGGCCTGGTGCTGCTGTTCTCGCTCGAATTTATTCTGATCAACCTGATTGTCGACGTGCTGTATGGCGTCATCAATCCCAGCATTCGCTACAAGTGAGGCGGGCATGAGCAATACAACTACCGCCCCGGCCACGGCCAAGAGCAAAGATGTGCGGACTCCGCTGTCGGAGTTCTGGCGCAAGTTCAAGAAGCAGAAGCTGGCCGTCGGCGCCGGCCTGTTTGTGCTGCTGCTCGTCCTGGTGGCTATTTTCGCCCCCTGGATCGTGCCCTACGATCCGGAGAATTATTTCGACTATGACGCGCTCAATGCGGGACCGTCCTGGGCCCACTGGCTGGGGGTGGACTCGCTTGGCCGCGATATCTTCAGCCGCATCCTGATGGGCGCGCGCATCTCGCTGGCCGCCGGCTTTCTGTCGGTTGCCATGGGGGCCGTGGTGGGTACCTTCATGGGCCTGATGGCTGGTTATTACCAGGGTTGGTGGGAGCGCATCACGATGCGTATCTCGGATGTGCTGCTGGCCTTCCCGGGCATGCTGCTGGCCATCGGCGTGGTGGCCATCCTGGGCTCGAACATGATCAACGTGATCGTGGCGGTGGCGGTGTTCAGCGTGCCGGCCTTCGCACGGCTGGTGCGCGGCAATACCCTGGCGGTCAAGCAGATGACCTATGTCGAGGCCGTGCGCAGCGTCGGCGCCTCTGACTGGACCATCATCATGCGCCACATCCTGCCGGGCACGATCTCTCCGATCGTCGTCTATGGCACGATGCGCATCGGCACCTCCATCATCACGGCCGCGAGTCTGTGCTTTCTGGGCATAGGCGCGCAGCCGCCCACGCCGGAGTGGGGCGCGATGCTCAACGAAGCGCGTGCCGATATGGTGCTGGCGCCGCACGTGGCGATTTTCCCAGCACTGGCCATCTTCCTGACGGTGCTGGCTTTCAACCTGCTGGGCGATGGCCTGCGCGACGCGCTCGACCCCAAGATCGATCGCCGTTGAGCCGCCTTCGTGGCAGCGGGCAAGGGGGCGCGGCGCGAGCCGTGCCCTTTTTTCTGTAGATTTGAACGGAGCCGCCCCGGCGGCAATGCAATGAGCAAATACGAGATTGCCGATCAGCCGCGCGTGGGCCTGCTGCCCAGTGGTGCGCGCGATGCCATCAGCGACGTGCCCGGCGTGAGCGTCGGCCACGCCACGCATGCCGAGGGTGCCTGCCAGACCGGCGTGACGGTGGTGCGCCCGCATGGCGGCGATCTGTTCCTGGACAAGGTGCCGGCCGCTGCCAGCGTGATCAACGGTTTCGGCAAAAGTGTCGGGCTGGTGCAGGTCGAGGAACTGGGGGTGCTGGAGACGCCGATCGCGCTCACCAACACTTTTGGCGTGGGGACCGTGGCCAATGCCCAGATCCGCCAGGCAGTGGCCGCCAACCCGCGCATCGGACGCGAATGGGGCACCGTGAATCCGCTGGTGTTCGAGTGCAACGATGGCTATCTGAACGATATCCAGGCCATGGCGGTCTGCGAGGCGGACTATCTGCAGGCCTATTCCACGGCAGCGCCCGACTTCGCGCAGGGCGCGGTCGGCGCCGGTCGCGGCATGTCGAGTTTTTCTTTCAAGGGCGGCATCGGCTCGGCCTCGCGGCTGGCCGATTGCGGCGAGGCCCGGCGCTACACGGTCGGCGCGCTGGTGCTGTCGAATTTCGGCCGCCTGCCGCTCCTGACGGTGGCCGGGCATGACGTGGGCCGGCGTCTGGCCGCGGCCGCCGAAGGCGGGCCCGAGAAGGGGTCCATCATCCTGTTGCTGGCCACTGATGCGCCGCTGGACGCGCGTCAGCTGCGCCGCCTGTCCTTGCGCGCGGCTGCCGGGCTGGCGCGCACCGGTTCGGTGTTCGGCCATGGCAGCGGCGATATCGCGCTGGCCTTCTCCACGGCCTATACCGTGCCGCATGAACCACAGCGTGCCATGCCGGCACTGGCCATGTTGCACGAGGCGCTGGTCGATCCGCTGTTCGAGGCGGCCGCCGAAGCCTGCGAGCAGGCCATCGTGGCCGCCTTGTGGCGTGCCGAGACAGTGCATGGCCGTGACGGCCATGTGCGGCGTGCCCTGCCGCAGGCCATTCCCGACTGGCGTCAATGGCTGACCCGTTCCCACGAACAAGGAGCTTGAACATGAAAGTCCTGATTTCCACCGATATCGAAGGCGTGGCCGGCGTGTTTCATGCCGAACAGGTGCGCGCCGGCAATGGTGAATACGAGCGTGCCCGCGCCTGGATGACGGCCGAGGCCAATGCGGCCGTGCTGGGGGCGTTTGCCGGCGGCGCGACCGAGGTGCTGGTCAATGATTCGCATGGCGGCTTTCGCAATCTGCTGCCCGAGCAGATCGATGAGCGCGCCCGGCTGGTGCTGGGCAAACCGCGCTATCTGGGCATGATGGGTGGGCTGGAAGAGGGGTGCGACGCCGTCATGATGGTGGGTTATCACTCGCGTGCCCAAGGGCGCGGCATCCTGGCCCACACCATCAACAGTTTCGCCTTCGCACGGGTGACGATCAATGGTCAGGAACTGGGCGAGGCCGGCTTGTACGGGGCGCTGGCCGGCGAGTTGGGCGTGCCCGTGATCCTGGCCTCGGGCGACGACGTTTTCATCGAGGAAACCCGGCCCCTGTTTCCGCAGGCACAGTGGGTGCAGACCAAGGTGGCGCATGGGCAGGGCAGCGGCGTGACGCTGTCGCCGGCCGCCGCACGCCGGGCCATCGCCCAGGCCGCCGAGCAGGCTGTCCGCAATGCGGGGCAGGCAGTTCCGTTGCGCATCGCCGGCCCGATAGAATGCCGGCTTCAGACCCAGAGCTCGGCGCTGGCCGATCTGTTCTGCATGTGGCCCACCCTGGAGCGCGTCGATGGCGTGACCCTGCGCTTCGAGGTCCAGACCATGCAGGCCGCGATCCGCACGCTCAACAGCCTGGCAGCCATGTCTTTCATGCTGCGCTGAACCCGACCCGACCCGTTGTTTAGAGGAATCCCATGCCCACCATCGATCACCGTATTGGCGCATTGCGCCAGGCCATGCGCCAACACAAGCTGGACGCCTATGTGGTGCCTTCGGCCGACCCGCATCTCTCGGAGTACCTGCCCGGTCGCTGGCAGGGGCGGCGCTGGCTGAGCGGTTTCGACGGTTCGGTGGGCACCCTGGTGGTGACGGCCGATTTTGCCGGGCTGTGGGTCGACAGCCGCTACTGGGTGCAGGCCGAGGCACAGTTGGCCGGTACCTGCATCACGCTCATGAAGATCGCGGTGGCCAATGCTCCCGGGCACGTCGACTGGCTGGCCGCCCAGGTGCCGGCCGGCGGTTGCGTCGGGGTCGATGGCCAGGTGCTGGGGCTGGCGGCGTTTCGCGCCCTGTCGGTGGCGCTGGCGCCGGCCGGGGTGGCGCTGTCCATCAGCCATGACCTGCTCGATGATATCTGGCCGGATCGCCCGGGCCTGCCGCAGGCGCCTGTCTACGAGCATCTGGCGCCTTATGCCTGCCAGTCCCGCGCCGAGCGCCTGGCGCTGGTGCGCCAGGCCATGGCCGCCAAGGGGGCCGATGTGCACCTGGTGAGCACGCTGGATGATCTGGCCTGGATCTTCAATCTGCGCGGCGCCGACGTCAGCTATAACCCGGTCTTCCTGGGACATGCCCTCATTGGCGCAGACCATGCCACCCTCTTCGTGGCCGAGGGCAAGATCGATGCGGCCTTGCAGGCAGTGCTGGCCGCCGACGGGGTCCAGGTTGCTGCCTACGGCCAGGTGGCCGAGGCGCTGGGCTCTCTGCAGAGCGACCAGACGTTGTTGATCGACCCGGCGCGCGTCACCTGCGGGGTGTTCCATGCCATGGATCCGGCTACGCCCCGGGTGGAGGCCATCAATCCGTCGACGCTGCTGAAGTCGCGCAAGAGCGACGCCGAGCTGGCCCATGTGCGAGAGGCCATGGCCCAGGACGGCGCCGCGCTGTGCGAATTCTTCGCCTGGTTCGAGGCCGCCCAGGGGCGCGAGACCATCACCGAACTGACCATCGACACGCAGATCACGGCCGCGCGCGCGCGCCGGACCGGCTATGTCAGCCCGAGCTTCGCCACCATCGCCGGTTTCAATGCCAACGGCGCCATGCCGCACTACCGGGCTACCGATGCGGCGCATGCCGTGATCGAGGGCGATGGCCTGCTGCTGATCGATTCCGGCGGACAGTATCTGGGCGGCACCACCGACATCACCCGCGTGGTGGCGGTCGGCACGCCCAACCCTGATCAGAAAGTTGATTTCACGCTGGTGCTCAAGGGCATGATCGCGCTGTCCATGGCCGCCTTCCCGCGCGGGATCGCCTCGCCCATGCTCGATGCCCTGGCGCGTGCGCCGATCTGGGCGGGCGGTGCCGAGTACGGGCACGGAACGGGGCACGGCGTGGGGTATTTCCTCAATGTCCACGAAGGCCCGCAGGTCATTTCCTATCGCGCCGCGCCCGGCCCGCATACCGCCATGGAGCCGGGCATGATCACCTCCAATGAGCCGGGCATCTATCGCCCGGGGCAGTGGGGCGTGCGCATCGAGAACCTGGTCGCTGCCCGCAGCTGGCTGGAGAACGGGATGGGCGAGTTCCTGTGCTTCGAAACCCTGACGCTGTGCCCCATCGACACGCGTTGCATCGAGCCGGCCCTGCTGCGCGACGATGAGCGTCAATGGCTCAATGACTATCACCGCCAGGTGCGCGAACGGCTGGCGCCGCTGGTGCAGGGCGAGGCGCTGGCGTGGCTGCTCGCCCGCACGCAACCCCTGTCCGCGTGAATCCGCCCGCCTGGCTGTGGTGTATCTCCAACACCGGCCAAGCGGGCCCTGACCCTGCCTGAGCGCGCGCCGCGCCAGGGCCGGCGGGTGCAAGTCGCCGCCGGCTTTTTTCATGTCTAGGGGAAAACCCAGACAGGTGGCGCAGCCCGGCTATAATCCAAATTTCCCGCTAGCGCCCGTTCATCCCGGGCGTCTCTTACGATGACCAAATACGTATTCGTCACCGGTGGTGTGGTGTCCTCCCTGGGTAAGGGCATCGCCGCCGCGTCTCTGGCCGCCATCCTCGAATCGCGCGGTCTGCAAGTCACGATGCTCAAGCTGGACCCCTACATCAACGTCGATCCCGGCACGATGAGTCCTTTCCAGCATGGCGAAGTGTTCGTGACGGAAGATGGTGCCGAGACCGACCTGGATCTGGGCCACTACGAGCGCTTCATCTCGGCCAAGATGCGCAAGGTGAACAACTTCACCACCGGCCAGATCTATGAGTCGGTGCTGCGCAAGGAGCGTCGTGGCGACTATCTGGGCAAGACCGTCCAGGTGATCCCGCACATCACCAACGAGATCCAGGATTTCGTGGCGCGTGGCGCCGACGCAGCCTGGCAAGGGCAGACCGATGTCGCGATCGTGGAGATCGGCGGCACGGTGGGCGATATCGAGTCGCTGCCCTTCCTCGAGGCCGCCCGCCAGATGAGCCTGCGCATGGGCCGCAACAATGCGGCCTTCGTGCACCTCACGCTGGTGCCCTACATCGCCTCGGCCGGCGAACTCAAGACCAAGCCTACGCAGCACTCGGTTCAGAAGCTTCGCGAAATCGGCATCTACCCCAATGCCTTGCTCTGCCGCGCCGATCGTCGCATTCCCGACGATGAGCGCGCCAAGATCTCGATGTTCTCGAACGTGCCCCTGGACGCCGTGATTTCGGTGTGGGACGTCGATTCGATCTACAAGATCCCGGCCATGCTGCATCAGCAGGGCGTGGACAACATCGTGTGCGAAGCGCTGGGCCTGACCCCGCCACCGGCCGATCTGTCCATGTGGGACAACCTGGTCGATGCCCTGGAGCATCCGCGCCACGAACTGACGATCGGCATGGTGGGCAAGTATGTCGACCTGACCGAGTCGTACAAGTCGCTGAGCGAGGCGCTGGTGCATGCCGGCATCCATACGCGCTCCAAGATCAACATCGAGTACATCGACTCGGAAGACATCGAAACGCGCGGCACCGACCAGCTCAAGCACCTGGACGCGATCCTCGTGCCGGGCGGCTTCGGCAAGCGTGGCACCGAAGGCAAGATCGCCGCGATCCGCTATGCCCGTGAAAACAAGGTGCCTTACCTGGGTATCTGCCTGGGCATGCAACTGGCCGTGATCGAGTTCGCCCGCCATGTGGCCGGCCTGGGCGGCGCCAACAGCACCGAGTTCGACCCGTCGGCACCCCATCCCGTGGTGGCGCTCATCTCCGAGTGGATGGACCGCGAGGGCAAGATCGAAAAGCGCGATGGCTCGTCCGATCTCGGTGGCACGATGCGCAAGGGTGCGCAGCGCTGCCCGATCAAGGCCGGCACGCTGGCCCAGTCGATCTACGGCGACGAAGTCAACGAGCGTCACCGCCACCGCTACGAGGTGAACAACGTCTATGTGCCGCGCCTCGAAGAGGCCGGCCTGGTGATCAGCGCCCGTACGCCGACTGAAAACCTGCCGGAAATCATGGAGTTGCCCAGCCACCCGTGGTTCATGGGCGTGCAGTTCCACCCTGAATTCACCTCCACGCCCCGCGACGGCCATCCGCTGTTCACCAGCTATATCCGTGCGGTGCTGGAGAGCAAGGCCCGCCGCAGCGAGCAGGCCTGATCGCAGCCGGGGGCCTGGCCCCCGCTGCGTCCAGCCTGGGCCGGGCATGCACGTTCGGATACAACCGTTTGTGTATCCGACGTGCCATCCCTGGCTATCATGCGCATAATGGCGGCCGCCGTCCCCGAACCTGTTTCCAGTTCTTCTGAAAGGAAGTGCATGAGTGCCTATCTGATCGCCGACGTCGTGGTGACCAAACCCACGCAATACGAAGACTACAAGCGTCTGTCGACGCTGGCCATGCGTGCCTACGATGCCAAGATCCTGGTGCGCGGCGGCGAGTCCAAACATCTTGAGGGGCGTGAGCCGGGCCGTACCGTGGTGATGGAGTTCCCCACCATGGCTGCCGCCCAGGCTTTCTATGACTCCTGGCAATACCGGCGCGCCCGCAATGCCCGCGAAGGCGCTGCCATCATGAATATGTTCATCGTTCAGGGAATGTGAAGCAATGAGTGCAATCGTCGACATCATCGGCCGCGAGATTCTGGATTCGCGCGGCAATCCCACCGTCGAATGTGACGTGCTGCTGGAGTCCGGCGCCATGGGGCGCGCGGCTGTGCCGTCGGGCGCCTCGACCGGTGCGCGCGAAGCCATCGAGCTGCGCGACGGCGACAAGGGTCGCTATCTGGGCAAGGGCGTGCTGCGCGCCGTGGAGAACCTCAACACCGAGATCTCCGAAGCGCTGATGGGCCTGGATGCCCAGGAGCAGACTTTCGTTGACCGTACCCTGATCGAACTGGACGGCACCGAAAGCAAGGAGCGCCTGGGCGCCAATGCCATCCTGGCAGCCAGCATGGCCGTGGCCCGTGCTGCAGCCGATGAGTCCGGCCTGTCGCTGTACCGCTATTTCGGTGGCAGCGGCCCCATGAGCATGCCCGTGCCGATGATGAACGTCATCAACGGTGGTGCGCACGCCAACAACACGCTGGACCTGCAGGAATTCATGATTCTGCCGGTGGGCGCAGCCAGCTTCCGCGAGGCGATGCGCTGGGGCGCCGAAGTGTTCCACATGCTGAAAAAGCTGATCCACGATCAGGGCATGTCGACCGCGGTGGGTGACGAGGGTGGTTTCGCCCCCAACGTGGCCAACCATGAAGCCGCCATCCAGCTCATCCTGAAGGCCATCACCGAAGCCGGCTACGAGCCGGGCAGCCAGATCGCACTGGCCCTGGATTGCGCCAGCTCGGAGTTCTACCGTGACGGCAAGTACACCTTGGCCGGTGAAGGCGGCGTGTCGCTGTCCTCGCAAGAGTTTGCCAACCTGCTGGCGACCTGGTGCGACAAGTATCCGATCATCTCCATCGAAGACGGCATGGCCGAAAACGACTGGGACGGCTGGAAACTGCTGACCGAACAACTGGGCAAGAAGGTGCAGCTGGTGGGCGACGATCTTTTCGTCACCAACACCAAGATCCTGCGCGAAGGCATCCAGAAGGGCATTGGCAACTCGATCCTCATCAAGATCAACCAGATCGGCACCCTGACCGAAACCTTCGCCGCCATCGAAATGGCCAAGCGCGCCGGCTACACCGCCGTCGTGTCGCACCGTTCGGGCGAAACCGAAGACTCGACCATTGCCGATATCGCCGTGGCGACCAACGCCATGCAGATCAAGACGGGTTCGCTGTCGCGCTCGGACCGCATGGCCAAGTACAACCAGCTGCTGCGCATCGAAGAAGAACTCGCCGAGGTGGCTTCCTACCCCGGCATCGAGGCCTTCTACAACCTGCGCTAAGGTGATCTGCCGGGGCCCGCAGGCCCCGGCAGCACCTGGCACAGATCAACCTCCTGGATGCCCGCTCTATGCGCCTGCTGTTCCTGGTGCTTCTCATGCTGGTCGGCCTGATCCAATATCCGCTTTGGGTCGGTAAGGGCGGCTGGTTCAAGGTCTGGGAATACCAACGTGAAGTCGCTGCACAGCGCGAAACCAATGACGGCCTGCGTGCACGCAATGCGGCACTGGAGGCCGAGGTTCGTGACCTGGACAGTGGCACGGGTGCGCTCGAGGAGCGCGCGCGCGGCGACCTGGGCATGATGCGCGAAGGCGAGGTGTTCGTGCACGTGCTGCCGCCAGGCACGCCGCTGCCTTCGGCCAATGCCGTGCCACAGGCGACGGCACCCAAGCCCGCGGCGCGCGCGGGTGCGGCGCCAAGACGTTGATCCGATGGTCGGTACTGCCTCAAGGGGCCGCTGATAAGCGGCCCCTTGCTTTTGGACGGCGTCAATGGCAGGGCAGGCGTTGCGCGAACACGCTGGCCGTGTCGGGCCAGCGCTGTGCGTGGCTTTGCATTTCGATGGCCAGTTCCAGGCGTTGCGGCAGCCAGCCGGCGGCCAGCAGCGCACGCCGGCAGGGATCCGCGCTCCAGGAGGCCAGAGCGGGCAGCAGTGCCGCCAGCCAGGGGGTGGCCGGGCGGCTGGCGTAGGTGAGGCGCAGACGCAGCGTATTGGCTTCAAAGATGGTGGGCGGGCCCGGGCGCAGCCGGTGTTGTTCCGGCTGGCGGTCGTGGCGGATGGCCGGCGAGGGCGCGCCGGGTCGCGTGCGGCCATGCAGACGGTAATGCACGGCGGACGGTTGCAGGACCTCCAGGCGCCAGCGTGGCAGCCCGCTGGCGGCAAGGGCAGCGGCGCGGCGGGGTGCCAGCGGGCGCAAACCGGCCTCGAAAGCCTGCGCCATGGCCTGGGGATCCAGGTGCTGGCGGCTGCCGGCGCGTGCAGCCTCGGCCAGCGCCAAGTAAAGCACCTCGCGCTGCTGGCGCCATTGCAGTGTTTCGTAGAGGGCGCTGCCCAGCCAGAGCACCAGCAGGCCGCTGAGCAGAAACTCGGGCAGGGCCTGGCCAGCCTGGCGGCGTGGGGGCATGCAGAAAAAGAAAGGGCCGGAGTGCATGGCGGCAGTATCTGCGCGCCAGGCTCCGGCCGTCGAATGTGGCTGCTACCTGCCGGCGGCAGGCTCAGTGCACGGTGGGCGGGTCCTGCTCGGTCGCCGGCGTGCCGGAGGCGAACAGGCCGGTGCAGTCGACCGCGTCAAAGGCATAGGGCTTGCCGCAGAAATCGCAATGGACTTCCACCTTGCCCTGTTCGGCCAGGATGCTGTCGATCTCGGTCTGGCCCAGGGTGCGCAGCATCGAGGCCACGCGTTCACGGGTGCAGGGGCAGAACCAGCGCACCGGCGCGGGCTCGAAGACCAGCAGGGTTTCCTGCCAGAACAGCCGGTGGATCAGCGTGTCGGTGTCGGTTGCCAGCAGCTCTTCGGTGTTGAGCGTGCCGGCCAGCACCTGGGCACGTTCCCAGGTTTCGGCCGGCGAGGCGTCGCCGGTCTCGTGGCCGCCGTGATCGGGCAGGCGCTGCAGCAACAGGCCGGCTGCGACATCGTCGTTGGCGGCCAGCCACAGGCGGGTGTCGAGCTGCTCGGAGGCCTTCATGTAGTGTTGCAGGGCCTCGGCGACGGTATCGCCTTCGAGGGGTACGATGCCCTGGTAAGGCTGCTGGCCCGGCACCTTGTTGGCCGGGTCCAGCACCACGATGAAGCGGCCCTGGCCGTTCGCGTTGAGCAGCGATTGCATGGTGCCGTCGGCCGGCACCTCGTGGCCTTCGCGGACCTTGACGGTGGCGCGCAGGCTCAGGTCGGAGCGGCATTCGACCACCAGCAGGGCGACCGGGCCGTCGCCCTGGATCTGCAGCACCAGCGAGCCGTCGAACTTGAGGTTGGCCGCCAGCAGCGTGGCGGCGGCCACCAGTTCGCCCAGCAGGCGGGTGACGCAGGCCGGATGGGCCTGCTGGGCCTGCGCCTGTTTCCAGGTGTCGTGCAGGCGCACGGCCTGCACCCGCACGTTGCGGGTGTCGAAAAGGTATTTCTTGAGTAAATCGTCCATGCCGGAATGTTAGCCGATCAGCAGGCCGGCCGGCATGTCAGCCGATGCGCTTGAGGGCCTGTTTGTAGTGGCGGGCGCGCTCGACATAGTGCTGGTTGCCGGCCCGGATGCCGGCGATTTCCTCGGGCGTGAGCTCGCGCACGATCTTGCCCACGCCGATGACCAGGGAGTTGTCGGGGATCTCGCGCCCTTCGGGCACGATGGCGCCAGCGCCGATCAGGCAATTCTTGCCGATCACGGCCCGGTTGAGCACGATGGCCTGCATGCCGATCAGCGAGCCCGACCCGATGGTACAGCCGTGCAGCATGGCCTGGTGCCCGACCGTGACGTCGGGGCCGATCAGCATGGGGCAGTCTTCGTCCACGTGCAGCACGCTGCCTTCCTGGACGTTGCTGCGCTCGCTGATGGTGATGGTGTCGTTGTCGGCCCGGATGCTGACGTTGGACCAGATGCTGGTGTTGGCCTTGAGGATCACCTGGCCGATGAGGTCGGCGCTGTCAGCCACATAGGCCGAGGGATCGATGGCGGGGATGAAATCGTCGAGTTGGTAGATGGCCATAAGGTCAGGGGGATGAGGGTACGTCTGCCGCCGCGGCGGCGCGCTCCTGTTCGAGGCGGCGCAGCGCAGCGCGCTGGATTTTGCCGGTCGTGGTCATGGGCAGCTGCGTGACGTACTCGATTTCCTTGGGATATTCGTAGGGGGCCAGGCGGGAGCGGACATGCTCCTGCAAAGCCTGGGTAAGGGCTTCGGCGGGTCGGCCCAGATAGTCGTCGGTGAGCACGACGTAGGCCTTGACCAGCGCGCCGCGCTCGGCGTCGGGTTTGGGTACCACCGCCGCATTGGCCACGGCCGGATGCGACAGCAGGCAATTCTCGATTTCTGCGGGCCCGATGCGGTAGCCGGCCGAATTGAATACGTCATCGGCCCGCCCGGCGTACCAGTAGTAGCCGTCAGCGTCGACGCTGGCCAGGTCGCCGGTGCGGCACCAGTCGCCGGTGTATTTGTCCGCCGTGGCAGCATCATTGCGCCAGTAGCCGATGAACAGCACCGGATCCAGGTGGCCGTGGATGTCGAGCCGGTTGAGGGCGATTTCGCCCACCTGGCCGGCGGGCAGGGGCTGGCCGGTTTCGTCGATGACGGCGACCTGGTGGCCGGGATAGGGGCGGCCCATGCTGCCCGGGCGTGCCGGCCAGCGCCGCTGGCTGTTGCCGATGATGTAATTCATCTCGGTCTGGCCGAACATTTCGTTGGGCGTGATATCCAATGCCTCGCGGCACCAGTCGAAGACGGCTTCGCCCACGCTCTCACCGGCGCTCATGATGGCGCGCAGCGCCAGTTGATAGCGCTCGCGCGGACGGGGCACCGACTTCATCATCATCTTCAGTGCCGTGGGGAACAGAAAGACGTTGGTGACCTGGTAGCGTTCCATCAGCTCGAAGGCGCGCTCGGGGGAGAAACGGCTGCGGGCGCCGACAATGGGGTGGCCGAAATACAGGGTGGGCAGCAGGGCGTCCATCAGGCCGCCAGTCCAGGCCCAGTCGGCCGGGGACCAGAACACATCGGCCTGACGCGGGAACCAGTCCTGCGAAGCGACAAAACCCGGCAAATTGCCGATCAGGGCGCTGTGCGGCAGCAGGGCGCCCTTGGGCGCGCCGGTGGTGCCCGAGGTGTAGAGCAGGATGGCGGGATCGCTGGCCCGTGTCTGCACGGGTTTGAAGTCAGCCGGCTGGCGGGCCAGCAGGCTGCGCCAGGGCAGCACCCGTTCGTCGGCGAAACCGATGCCGATGATCTGGTTCAGGTCGGGGCAGTCGTCGCTGATGGCCAGCAGGTTGGCGCTGGAGGCCGCATCCACGATGGCGATGCGGGCTTCGGCATCGCCCAGCCGGGCCTGCAGGGCATCGGGCCCGAACAGGGGCGACAGCGGCAGCACCACCGCGCCGACACTGTAGATGGCCATGTGGGCCACCACGGTTTCCGGACGTTGTCCTAAAACCACACCGATGCGGTCGCCGCGCTCCACGCCCATCTTGATCAGGCCGTTCGCCAACTGATTGGCGGCCTCGGCCAGACGGGCATAGGTCCAGACTTCCCGGTTGCCGGCTTCATCTTCGTAGAAGATCGCGATACGGCGGGCATCGGCCGTATTGGCCGCCCACCGGTGGCAGCAGACTTCAGCGATGTTGAAGTAGCTAGGAACCAGCCAGCTGAAGGTTTGGTGCAGCGCCTGATATTGATCGTTCATGGCCCTTGGTGTTGAGAGCTCGATGGCAACGAGGTGCAAGGAAAACCGGCCCCAGGCCCGTTCCCCGCAAATGCAAGCATGAACGAGAGGACAGGGAACTGCAACATTCCCGTATCCGTAAGGGGGACGTATAAGGGTATTTACGGGTGTGGGTCCTGGCGTCGCAAGGAGGAGGGCAGCGCAGGCAAGGCGAGGCTGCGGCGCGTGGTGGCCGTGGCCGGACGGGCGGCCATCGCCTGGGCCCAGTCGAGCAGTTGCAACTGGCCGTCGTGGTCTTCAGCCAGGGCGGACAGGCTTTCCACCCAGTCGCCGTCATTGCAGTACAGCACGCCATCGACCTCGCGCAGGGCAGGCTGGTGGATATGGCCGCAGACCACGCCGTCCAGTCCGCGGCGGCGCGCCTCGCCGGCCAGTGCCTGCTCGAAGTTGCCCATGAAGGCGACGGCGTTCTTCACCTTGTGCTTGAGATACTGCGACAAGGACCAATAGTGCAGGCCCATGCGATGACGCAGGCGGTTGAAGTGATGGTTCACCCACAGGGCGGACTGATAGAGACCATCGCCCAGGTGGGCGAGCCACTTGCTGTGCTGGATCACGCCGTCGAACTGGTCGCCGTGCAGCACCAGCAAGCGCTTGCCCTGGGCGGTGGTGTGGATGTCCTCGTCCAGGACCTCGATGTCGCCAAAGGCGAAGCCGACGAATTCGCGGGCGAATTCATCATGATTGCCAGGGATGAAAATCACGCGCGTGCCATTGCGGGCCTTGCGCAGGATCCGCTGGACCACGTCATTGTGGCTGCGCGGCCAGTGCCATTGCTTGCGCAATTGCCAGCCGTCGATGATGTCGCCCACCAGATAGAGCGTGTCGCAGTCGTTGTGTTCGAGGAAATCCAGCAGGTAGGCCGCCTTGCAGCCGGCCGTACCCAGATGGATGTCGGATATCCACACGGTGCGCCAATGCGTGGGACGAATGTCGTTCACGGCGTGCTCCTTCTGTCCAAGTGGCCAGGACATGAAAGCAAGCACACATGACGGCGCCGTGAAAAAACGGTGACGGGGACGTGACGTTGCGGCTAGGGCGCAACACAGAGGTGAGTACCCAGCAGGCGGTCATGCAGAAAACGGCCTTGCGGATCGAACCAGGTCGGAATGAACAGGCTCAGCGGAGTGGCGATCACCAGCAGATCCAGGGCCGGCCAGGCGCCCGCCTGTGCGGCCTGGTGCAGCAACCAGGCACAGGCCAGCGGCAGGGGCCACAGCAGCAGGTAGCGCAGCAGCAGGCGTGCCGGCGCAGGGCGCTTGCCATGGCGGTCCAGCAGGCATAGGCGCCAGGTTTTCATGGCCAGGGTCTGGCCCCGGGCATGCCAGTTGAGCAGGAAGTACAGGCCGATCACCAGGAACAGCCAGGCCTGGCGCAGGGAAGGGAACGGGTTGCCCCGGTCCACGAAGTCGAATAGCAGGGTCGCCACGGCACCGACACCGAACAGCAGCACGGCCTCGTAGAACATGCTGGCCAGGCGGCGTCGGCGGCTGGCGGGGGTGGGTGCGGGGGCGGACATGGGTGGCTATTATGCAACGTCCGCCGCGCCCTCCCTGGCCGATTACTTCTTGTTGGGGGCCATGGCCGGGCCGGCCGGGATCGGCTCCACGCCGGCCGGCTTGACGTAGGTCAGCGAGGTCACGTAGCTGACACCATCAAATTTTTCGCCCTGGCGCTCACCCGGGGTGCGGTCCGTATGGCTGACTTCGGCGACGTACTGGCCTTTCCAGGGCATGTCGAAGCT
>JAEWJD010000042.1 GCA_023386765.1 Pseudomonadota bacterium
CGCGCTTGGCCATGACGGTGCCGATGACGCCGCCGACCAGCAGGCCAAGCACCACCCAGCCCAGGCCGATGGCGGCGCTTTCACGCGCCAGGGCATAGATGAGCGCGCCGGTGGTGAGGACGGCGATGGCCATGCCGGCCATGCCGAAGGCATTGCCCCGGCGCGATGTCGCCGGATGCGACAGCCCCTTTAACGCCTGGATGAAGCAGACGGATGCCACCAGATAGAGCAGGGTGACGAGATTGAGGGAGATCATCGGCTGTTCTCCTTGGCCGGACGCTCTTTCTTCTTGAACATTTCCAGCATGCGGCGGGTGACGAGAAAACCACCGAACACGTTGACGGCAGCCAGGGCCACCGCCAACACGCCCATGCCGCGGGCCAGGCCGCCTTCAGTGAGCGCGGCAGCCAGCATGGCGCCGACGATGATGATGGCGGAAATGGCGTTGGTGACCGCCATGAGGGGCGTGTGCAGCGCCGGAGTGACGTTCCACACCACGTGATAGCCGACATAGATGGCCAGCACGAAGATGATCAGGTTGATCAGGGTAGGGCTGATGCTTTCCATCTCAAGTCCTTTGCACGAGCTGGCCGTCTTCGCACATCAGGCAGGCCGCCACGATTTCGTCGTCGCGGCGTACCGCCAGCGCGGCGCCTTCGCCGATGATGAGTTTCAGGAAATCCTGCAGGTTGCGGGCGTAGAGTGCCGAAGCATCGGTGGCCAGCATGCCGGGCAGGTTGGTCAGGCCGATGAGGGTGACGCCGTGTTTGACGGTGACCTGGCCTTTTTCGCTCAACGGGCAGTTGCCGCCGCGCTCGATGGCCAGATCGACCACCACGGAGCCGGGCTTCATCGCCGCCACGGTTTCGGCCGTGACCAGCGTGGGAGCCGGGCGTCCGGGGATCAGGGCCGTCGTGATCACGACGTCGGCCTGGCGGCAACGTTGCGCAACCAGTTCGGCCTGGCGCGCCATCCAGGCTGCTGGCATGGGCCGCGCGTAGCCGCCGACGCCTTGGGCGATCTCGCGTTCTTCATCGGTCTCGAAGGGCACGTCGATGAACTTCGCGCCCAGGGACTCGATCTGTTCCTTGACGGCCGGGCGGACATCGGAGGCCTCGACCACGGCGCCCAGGCGGCGCGCGGTGGCGATGGCCTGAAGCCCTGCCACGCCTGCGCCGAGCACCACGACCCGCGTGGCCTTGAGGGTGCCGGCGGCGGTCATCATCATCGGGAACAGGCGGGCGCTGTGGCTGGCGGCCAGCAGCACGGCCTTGTAGCCCGCCAGGTTGGCCTGCGAAGACAGCACATCCAGGCTCTGTGCCCGGGTGATGCGCGGTGCCGACTCCAGCGCGAAGGCGGTCAGGCCTGCTTCGGCCAGCCGCTGCAGGCCCTCGCGGTCAAAGGGGTCGAGCATGCCGACCAGCACTGCGCCGCGTTTCATGGCGGGCAGTTCCTGTTCGGAAGGTGCGCGGACCTTGAGCACCAGCTCGGCGCCCAGGGCCTGGGCCGCATCGCCCAGGACTGCGCCAGCCGCCTCGTAATCTTCGTCGCGATAATGGGCGGCCAGTCCGGCGCCGCGTTCGAGAACTACCGCGTGGCCGGCGGCCACGTACTTCTTGACGGTTTCAGGGGTCGCGGCGACGCGCGTCTCCCCGTCTCGGGTTTCTCGTGGGATCCCGATGTGCATTGTTGCTCCTCCTCCAGAAGGCGAGGGTTGTTTATACACGAAGCCTGCCCGAGTAAGAAGCGTGTACGCAGCGTATTCAAAAAGAGAAAAGGGGTGTCGGGACAAAAGAAATCCCCCGGCGATCTTGTGGGTCGGCGGGGGAGGAGGACAAGGCAGGCGGCGGATGCCGCTGCCTGGATCGAGGCGGGCGCTGACGTCCGGGGTCAGACGATTTGCGCGCGCGTCCAGTCGATCAGCGCGGCGGTCAGGTCGCGCAGATCGGTTTTAAGTCGAGCGTAGCCGTCGTGCGGACGCAGTGTGACTTCGTCCATATACAGCTTGCGGTTGATTTCGATCTGCAGGCTGTGGCGGCCTTGTCCGGGGCGGCCGTAGGCGCGCACCAGTTCAACGCCTTTGTACGGATCGTTGACCTGGACGTGGTAGCCGCGGGCCCGCAGCCAGTCGGCGATGAAGGCCGGAAAGGCGGGGTCGCTGGTCGTGCCGTCGCGGTCGCCGAGCACGAAATCAGGGTGCACCAGCCCGGGCTGATCCGTGGCGTAGGCACCTGCCACGCTGGGCATCGAGTGGCAGTTGATATGCCATACCTTGCCGTGCCGGGCATGCGTCTCGTCCAGCAACTGGGCCAGGCGGGCATGATAGGGTTTCCAGCAGGCTTCGATGCGATGCCGGACTTCCTCGATCGACAGCTTGCGGTCATAAAGCGGCGTGCCGTCATCGAGCATGCGCCAGATCAGGCCTTTGCCCAGGCGCACCTTGGAAGAATGGCTCATGGGGCCGGGCCAGGGCGCTTCCAGCAGTTCGGGGTCCATCTCGTCGATGGCCCGGTTGGCGTCGATATAAGCGCGCGGAAAACTTGCCGCGATCAGGGGGACCCCCAGATCGATCGCATCGCTCCACAGGTCATCGACCCAGGTGTCTTCTGCGGTACGCAGCGCACCCAGCGACGCGGCAGGCGCGAAATCGGGCGGGTAGCTGGTGCCGCTATGCGGCGAGTCGAGCACCAAGGGGCTGGCTTGCGGGAAGTCCTGGGGCAGATCGAGCCGGTAGGACAGCGGTTTGATGATAGGCATGAAAAATGCTGCGGCGGGAGAAAGTAAAGTCCCCGCGGGACGCGGGGACCGGGGACGGCTTAGTCGATCTTGATATTGGCTTCTTTGGCGATGCGCTTATTCTTGGCGATCTCGGTCGAAATCTGTTTGGCGAAGTCTGCCGGTGCGTTCGCCACCGGGGCGGCACCCAGGCTGGCCAGGCGTTCCACCACTTCGGGATCGGCGCTGACCTTGCGTACGGCAGCGTAGACCTTGTCGGTGATGGGCTGCGGCAGCTTGGCCGGACCGATCAGGCCGAACCAGGAAGAATCATTCACCGGTGCCAGGCCCACTTCGGCAAAGGTCGGCACGTTCGGCAGGGTGGCCACGCGTTGGGGCGAAGCTACCGCCAGGGCGATCAGGGCGCCTGACTGGATATGCGGCAGCGACGAGGGCAGGTTGTCGAACAGTACGTCGACCTGGCCGCCCAGCGTGTCGTTGAGCGCCGGGCCGACGCCGCGATAGGGCACGTGCATGAGTTCGGTGCCGGAGGCCGTCTTGAAGATTTCGCCCATCATGTGGGAAACCGAGCCATTGCCGGCCGAAGCAAAGCTGATCTTGCCCGGCTGGTTCTTGGCCTGTTTGACGAACTCTTCCATGTTTTTCGGGCCCACCTTGGGGTTGACCGACATCACGTTGGGAACGGCAGCCAGGTTGGAGATGGGCGTGAAGTCCTTCTCGGCGTCGAACGACAGGTTGGTGTAGATGGCCGGGTTGATGCCGTGGGTGCTTACCGTGGCGATGCCCAGGGTGTAGCCATCAGGCGGGCTGCTTGCCAGGTAGGCGCTGCCGATCGAGCCGCCGGCGCCGCCGCGATTCTCGACCACCACAGCCTGGCCCAGCTCCTTGGTCAGTTTGTCGGCGAACAGGCGGCCGACGATATCGGTGGTGCCGCCGGGCGGGAAGGGTACGACCAGACGGATGGGCTTGTTGGGATAGCTGTCATTGGCCTGTGCCACACAGGCGGCAAAAGGCGAGGCCAGCGCGGCGGCCATGGACAGGCCCAGAATGATATTTCGACGTTGCATGATTCCCCTTGTTTGGCTGAGTTTTAGACACGAAGACGTCATACTGACCAACCCATTCTCTGGGCGGCGGGAGGTTTGCGCAAACGAAAGATTCTCCGTAAGCTATTACTTTTTTTCATGCCTGACAGCGCTGCTGTCCGGGCCATCTTAACGTTCTCCTGCCGCCATGCGCCGCTTCTGCCCTTCATTGACGGATCTGCAGGCTTTCGAAGTTGCTGCCAGATATAGCAGTTTTACGCGTGCGGCCCAGGAGCTGTGCGTTACGCAGGGCGCGGTCAGCAAGCAGATCAAGCATCTTGAGCAATTTGTCGGGGTGCAGCTATTCCTGCGGATCAGGCAAGGCCTCGTTCTGACCGATGCCGGACGCAGCTACCTCAAACAGGTGCAGGCCGGCCTGAGCCTGATCGAGGCCGCCACCATGGAGTTGATTGCGCACCAGGGGCGGGGCGGCCGGCTGCAATTGACCTGCATGCCCACTTTCGGCGCGCGCTGGCTGATCCCGCGCCTGAGCGAGTTTCGGCGCCTGCATCCGGATATCCAGGTGGAGTTCCTGCCGCATCGCCAGGGGTATGATTTTTCGGTGCCGGAACTCGACGCCGCGGTGCGTTTCGGCGAGGGGATGTGGCCAGGCAGTGTCGCGGACTATATCGTCGGGCGCGAGGTGCTGCCGGT
Source organism: Pseudomonadota bacterium (assembly GCA_023386765.1). Classification (GTDB taxonomy): domain Bacteria; phylum Pseudomonadota; class Gammaproteobacteria; order Burkholderiales; family Burkholderiaceae_B; genus Bordetella. The sequence continues at coordinate 4,476 of JAEWJD010000042.1, forward strand.
GTGCAGCCCCAGGTTGATGCCCGGCGGCTGCGAGGATCCCGCTGAGTTGCTGCGTCTGCCGCTGTTGCACCATACGTCGGCGCTGGAGGGGTGGCGTGACTGGTTTGAAAAGGCAGGCTGCGCGACCCGGCGCACCCTTGAGGGCGCGCGCTTCGACCAGTACTCCCTGCTCTCGCAGGCGGCGGCGGCCGGCTTCGGTATCGCCCTGATCCCGCGCTGCCTGATCGAAGACGAACTGCGCGACGCCAAATTGATCGTGCCTCTGCATCTGCCGATCCGGGCGCGTCAGGGCTATTACCTGTGCTATCCCGAGCAGAAAGCCGGCCAGCCGACCCTGCAGGCATTCAGGCGCTGGCTCATGGAAGTTTCACGCGCGTCCGAGCCTGAACCCGGCCAGGACGGCAGCCAAGGCGCGACAGCACTAAAATAACCCGCATCATGGTTCAAACTACTGCACATAAAAAGCCCCGTGTCGTGGTCGGCATGTCCGGCGGCGTGGACTCTTCGGTCACCGCCTGGCTGCTGAAACAGCAGGGCTACGAGGTCATCGGCCTGTTCATGAAGAACTGGGAGGATGACGACAACGACGAGTATTGCTCGACTCGCCAGGACCTGCTGGATGCTGCCAGCGTGGCCGATCTCATCGGCGTGGAGTTCGAGTACGTGAACTTCGCGGCCGAATACAAGGATCGGGTGTTTGCCGATTTCCTGCGTGAATACTCAGCCGGGCGCACACCCAATCCAGACGTGCTGTGCAATGCCGAGATCAAGTTCAAGGCCTTCCTGGATCACGCCATGACGTTGGGCGCCGAGCATATCGCCACCGGCCACTATGCGCGTGTGCGGGCGGTCGAGGCGCCGCATGGACGTCGCTACCAGTTGCTCAAGGCGCTCGATGCCTCCAAGGACCAGAGCTACTTCCTGCATCGCCTGAATCAGGCCCAACTGGCACGCACGTTGTTCCCGCTGGGCGAACTGCATAAAACCGAAGTGCGCCGCATCGCCCACGAGATCGGTCTGCACAATGCGGCCAAGAAAGACTCTACCGGGATTTGTTTCATCGGCGAGCGGCCGTTTCGCGAGTTCCTCAACCGCTACCTGCCGACCGCGCCCGGACCGATGTTGACGCCGCAAGGGCAGCGGGTGGGCCTGCATCATGGCCTGGCCTTCTACACCCTGGGCCAGCGCAAGGGCCTGGGCATCGGGGGCGTGAAGGGGCAGCAACGCGACGACGGTACTGCCGATGCCTGGTATACGGCTCGCAAGGATCTGGAAAACAATACGCTTTATGTGGTGCAAGGGCATGACCATCCCTGGCTGCTGTCGCAGCAGCTGCAGGCCCAGGATGTCAGCTGGATCGATGGCCAGGCCCCCGAAGCGGGCGCTTATGCCGCCAAGACGCGCTACCGCCAGACCGATTCGGCCTGCCGCCTGGAATACTGCGAGGCGGGTTTCGAATTGACCTTCGCCCAGCCGCAATGGGCTGTCACGCCTGGCCAGTCGGCAGTGCTCTACGACGGCGACGTTTGCCTGGGCGGCGGCATCATCATCTGATTAGTGGGCAGTGCCATCAGGCCTTCCGGGGAGGGGGCCGGTGCTGCCGCGATTTCCTATTTCTATATCAATCATCAATCTCGAGGAGTTGCAACGTGGATATTTCAATGGTCATAGCGCTGCTGGCGCTGGGAGCGGTCGGCGGCTTTGCCGCAGGCCTGCTGGGCATCGGCGGCGGAATGCTGCTGGTGCCTTTGCTGACGATGCTGTTCAGCTGGCAGGGTATGCCGGCCGACCTGGTGGTGCATGCAGCGATCGCGACCTCCATGACCTCGATCCTGTTCACCTCGATCTCGAGCGTGCGGGCGCACCAGAAGAAAGGCACCATCAACTGGAAACTCGTGATGACGATGGCGCCGGGCATCATCGTGGGCGGCCTGCTGTCGGGCGGCGCGGCTTTCGCTGCGCTCAGCACGGCCTGGCTGTCGCTGTTCTTCGCGTTGTTCGTGGGCTATTCGGGCTGGAACATGCTGCGCAACAAGAAGCCCAAACCCAGCCGCCAGTTGCCGGGCGTGGTGGGCACCAGCTCGGTCGGCGCGGGGATTGGCTTCATTTCCGGCCTGGTCGGCGCGGGTGGCGGTTTTCTCTCGGTGCCATTCATGGTGTGGTGCAACGTGGCCCTGCACACGGCGGTGTCGACCTCGGCGGCGCTGGGCTTTCCGATCGCCTTGGCCAACAGTATCGGCTATGTGATCTCGGGCGTGGCGGAAGGCATGCATCGCCCCGGGATGCTGGGCTTCATCTACTGGCCAGCGCTGTTGGTGCTGATCTGCGCCAGCGTGCTGACGGCTCCGGTGGGGGCCGCCATGGCGCACCGCCTGCCGGTCGCGACGCTTAAGCGCGTATTCGCCGGCTTGTTGTTTGTCTTGTCTGCCTACATGCTGGTCAAGGCCTGGCAGGCCTTCATGGTCTAAGTGGCAAGGCCGGGCTTGCCATGGCGGGCCCGCCCAAAGAAAAGCCCTGCTTGTGCAGGGCTTTTCTTTGGGCTCGCGAAGGCGTCTCAGACGGCAGGCGGGGGCATCGTATCCATGAAGGAGGGGCGGGCGGACAGCTTTTCGTCCAGGCGCGCAAGGTTGGCATGGTCGTGGCGCCAATTGAGAGCGGCAAAACGCAGGTCAAGATAGCTCAGGGCGCAACCCACGGCGATATCGGCCAGGGTGTAGTTAACACCCATGCAGTGGGCGTTCTCGCCCAGGCTGCCCTCCATGGCGCGCAGGGCGGCATGGATCTTGGTGTATTGACGTTCAATCCAGTCGGGGCTGCGTTGGGCCTCGGGGCGCATGTTTTCCCGCACGATGGCTACGCAGGCATCCTGCATGCCGTCGGCGATGGCCTCCCAGCATTTGACGGCGGCACGATCGCGCCCTGATTGCGGGATCAGCCGGGCGACTGGCGACAGCGTATCGAGATACTCGACAATGACACGCGAGTCGAACAGCGCGCCGCCATCCTCCATGACCAGACAAGGCACTTTGCCCAGCGGGTTGAACTGTTGGATTTGGCTGTCGGGAGACCAGACGTTTTCGAGTTCAAGCTGGTAATCCAGCTTCTTCTCGGCCATTACGACGCGTACTTTGCGTACATAAGGGCTGGTAAGCGAACCAATCAGTTTCATGTGGGCACGGAAAGACGTAGTCGGAAAGCGGCCGCAGTATAGCAGGATGGGGTGCTGTTTAAACGCGCCCGTGCGGCGGCCAGGGTGTTACAAAAGGCACGGGTGATAAAATCCGGGCCAATTTCAATCCTTTCTTGCCAACCGACTATGCAGATCGCAGACCATCTTACTCAACTCAACGCCCTTTCTCCCCTGGACGGACGTTATGCCTCGCGCTGCGACGCACTGCGCGGTCTGCTGTCGGAGGCAGGTTTCATGGCGCACCGCGTCGAGGTCGAAGTGGCCTGGCTGGTGGCGCTGTCGGATGCCGGACTGCCGGAGCTGACGCCGTTCTCTGCCGGCGCCCGGGCGCGTCTGACCCAGCTGGTGCAGCACTTCTCCGAGGCTGACGCCGAGCGCATCAAAGAAATCGAGCGCGTCACGAACCATGACGTCAAAGCCGTCGAGTATTGGCTCAAGGAACGTGTGGCCGACGATGCCGAGCTGGCGCGCGCCGCTGAATTCATCCACTTTGCCTGCACCTCCGAGGACATCAACAACACCTCGCATGCCCTGATGCTGACCCGTTCGCGCGACCACGTCGTGCTGCCGCGTCTGCGCGAAGTGCTGGCCAAGCTGACGGCACTGGCCCAGCAGACGGCCGAGCAACCCATGCTGTCGCGCACGCACGGCCAGCCGGCCAGCCCGACCACGCTGGGCAAGGAGTTCGCCAACGTTGCCGCACGTCTGGCGCGCGCCATCACGGCGATTGAAGCGGTCGAGCCGCTGGCCAAGCTTAATGGTGCGACGGGCAACTACAACGCCCACCTCTCGGCCTATCCGGAAATCGACTGGCCCGAGTTCAGCCGCCAGGTGCTGGCAGGGTTGGGCCTGACCCAGAACCGCCATACGATCCAGATCGAGCCGCATGACTGGATGGCCGCGCTTTTTGATGCCATCGGCCGTGCCAATACCATTGTGCTGGACCTGGACCGCGATATCTGGGGTTACATCGCCCTGGGCTATTTCAAGCAGCGCCTCAAGGAAGGTGAGGTCGGTTCTTCGACCATGCCGCACAAGGTCAATCCGATCGACTTCGAGAACTCCGAGGGCAACCTGGGTCTGGCCAATGCCGTTCTGCGCCATCTGTCGGAAAAACTGCCCGTCTCGCGCTGGCAGCGTGACCTGACCGACTCCACCGTGTTGCGGAACCTGGGTGTCGGCCTGGGTTATTGCCTGGTGGCCTGGGATGCCTGCATGCGTGGTCTGAACAAGCTGGAAGTCAACACGGCAGCGATCGACGCCGATATCGACGCCTGCTGGGAAGTGCTGGCCGAGCCGGTGCAGACCGTCATGCGCCGTTTCGGCCTGCCGCAGCCCTATGAGCAACTCAAGGCTCTCACGCGTGGCAAGGGTATTACCGAGAGCGCCCTGCGTGAGTTCATCACCGGCCTGGAGCTGCCGGCCGATGCCAAGGCGCGCTTGCTGGCGATGACTCCGCGGTCTTACGTTGGGCTGGCTGTCAGCCTGGCACGGGCGGTATAGTGACGCACGCCGGCGGCTTGGTCCTGCCGGCGGGCTTCCCCATCCCAGGAGAACATTTCATGAAGAAGTTGACCGCCATTCTGGCGTTGACCTGTACTTCCTTGGCGCTGCCGGCTGCCGCGCAGTTCGCCAAGCCGGAAGACGCCGTCAAGTACCGTCAGGCAGCATTCACGGTACTGGCTTCGAACTTCAGTCGCATGCAGCCGGTAATCCGCGGGCAGGCTCCGTATGACGCCGCCCAGATCAAGGCCAACGTCGATGTCCTGAAGACGCTGGCAACCCTGCCGTGGGGGGCGTTCGGCCCGGGCACGGAGGGCGGCAATGCCAAGCCGGAAATCTGGTCGGATGCGGCCGGCTTCAAACAGAAGGAACAAGCCTTCCAGGATGGCGTGGCCAAGCTGTCGGAAGCTGCCGATAGCGGTGACCTGGCCAAGGTGCGTGCTGCCTTTGGTGCGGTGGGGGCAAGCTGCAAGGCCTGTCACGACGTCTACCGCAAGTAGTGCTGCTGCAGTACCCATGAAAAACGCCTCTTCATGAGGCGTTTTTCATG
>JAEWJD010000078.1 GCA_023386765.1 Pseudomonadota bacterium
GCCGAACGCATCGACACCTGGGACCTGCTGCGCAAGTACAACGCGGACTGGCGCCTGATCATCGTGGGCGATGCCACCATGAGTCCGTACGAGATCCTGCATCCCGGCGGCTCGGTCGAGCACTACAACAAAGAGACCGGTGCGACCTGGATGCGGCGCCTGCTCGACACCTGGCCCAAGGCCGTATGGCTCAACCCCGAGCCCTCGGCCTATTGGCAGTACCGGCAGTCCATCGCCTTGATGCGCGACATCATGCAGGAACGCATGTTCCCCGTCACGGTCGGCGGCCTGGAACAGGCCATGCGCATTCTCGCCAAGTAGGCAGCGTCGCAACCCTCAGGGCCTGGACGCTGTGCGGCAGGCCTCAGCCTGCCGCAGGGCAACCCCGCCAGGCGATTTCCTCGCCATCCATGTCCAGATCGAACAGATCATTGGCGGCCTCGCCCTGGGCGAGCTGCATTTCCAGCACGTGGCCGGAAAACCCGCAGGGGTGCACGCCGGGCTCCCGGCAATAGCGCCCGTCGTTCAGATCAACGACATAGGTATTGGCGTCGTGCGCCAGAATGGCGACGTAGCGGCCGTCCTCGCTGGCATAGGCATAGCGGAACTGGCCCTTGATGTGCGCTTGCGTAAGCGCGCGGCCCAACAACACGGACAGGGCCTGGGTGACGGTATCGGTCAACATGGATTCCTCCGGCGTGGCGCAGAACCCGACGGCGGCTGATCCGCGCCAGGGCGCCTCGACATAGGCAGTGGCGGGCAAGACAGAAGCCGCCACGTATCATTAGCGTACTGCTATCGCTGCGTCCCCGACAAACCACGGCCTGAGTCAAGCTGTAACGGACAAAAACAGTCTCAGGCGGGGTCCCAGAAGCACTCGAAAGCGCACTTTCGAACCATTGCCAGCGTTTACACTCCAACTCACTTTGCCGTTGATGAGGACTCGACCATGCACCTTTCGCTGACCGGCGTGACCCGAAACCTGAGCGCAGCACTATGTATCGCATTCATTGGGGGGCCGGCCGCCGTCTATGCGGCGTCACCCAGCGAAATCACCTCCATCGAAGGCATCACGGAATACCGCCTGGAAAACGGCCTGCGGGTACTGCTCGTACCTGACTCGTCCAAGCCGACCACCACTGTCAACATGACTTACCTGGTCGGCTCGCGCAACGAGAACTACGGCCAGACCGGCATGGCCCACCTCCTTGAGCACATGCTGTTCAAGGGCACGCCCGACACCCGCAATGCCCTGGGCGAATTCTCGCGCCGCGGCCTGCGCGCCAACGGCACCACCTCCGGCGACCGCACCAACTACTTCGCCAGTTTCGCGGCCAACCCCGAGACCTTGCGCTGGTACCTCGGCTGGCAGGCCGACGCCATGGTCAATTCGCTCATCGCCAAGGAGGACCTGGACTCCGAAATGACGGTCGTGCGCAATGAAATGGAAAGCGGCGAAAACAACCCTTTCCGTGTGCTGATGCAGAAAATGCTCGCCGCAGCGTTCCAGTGGCACAACTACGGCAAGAGCACCATCGGCGCGCGCAGCGACGTCGAGAACGTCGACGTCGCCCAGTTGCGCGCCTTCTACCACGAGTACTACCAGCCGGATAACGCCGTGCTGATCGTGGCCGGCAAATTCGATCCCAAGACCACCCTCGCGGCCATCGAGGACACCCTGGGCAAACTGCCCAAGCCCACCCGCAGCCTGCGCCCCGAGTACACCGTCGAGCCCCAGCAGGACGGCGAGCGCGCCGTGACCCTGCGCCGCGCCGGCGGCACGCCGCTGGTAGCGGCGATGTACCACATCCCGGCGGCGGGCAGCCCCGACTACATCCCCATGGACCTGGCCACCATCATGCTGGCCGACACGCCTTCGGGCCGCCTGTATCACGCCCTGGTGCCCACCAAGCTGGCCTCCGGCGTGTTCGGCTTCACCATGGATCAGCTCGATCCCGGGGTGGCCATGTTCGGCGCCCAGCTGCAGGCCGGCATGAACCAGGCACAGGCGCTGCAGACCCTCACCACCACCCTGAATACCCTCTCGGAAAAACCGTTCACTGCCGAAGAACTCGAGCGCGCCCGCAGCAAATGGCTGACGGGTTGGCAACAAACCTACAGCGACCCGGAAAAGGTGGGTATCGCCCTGTCGGAGGCCATCGCCTCGGGCGACTGGCGCCTGTTCTTCCTGCAACGCGACCGTGCCCGTGCCGCCACCCTGCCCGAAGTGCAGCGCGTAGCGGAGGCCTACCTGCGTCCCAGCAACCTCACGGAAGGCCGCTACATCCCCACCGAGAAACCCGTGCGCTCGCCGCTGGGCGCGCGCCCCGACCTGGACACCGTCTTCAAGGACTATAAGGGCGACGCCGACTTCAAAGCGGTCGAAGCCTTCGACCCCACGCCGGCCAATATCGACAAACATACCCAGCGCCGCACCCTCGACCTGCCCAATGGGCCGGTCGAACTCGCCCTGCTGCCCAAGGCCACTCGTGGCGATCGCGTCGCGGCTGACATGCTGCTGCAGTTCGGCAACGTCGACAGCCTGCGCGGCCAGCGCGTCAACCTGAGCGCCGTGGCCGACCTGCTGGCGCGCGGCACCCCCAAGCTGACCCGCCAGCAGATCAGCGACCGCATCGACCAGCTGCAGGCCCAGGTCGCCATCGACGGCTCGGGCACGGATCTGGCCATCAGCATGGAAACCACGCGCGAGCATCTGCCGGCACTCATCGAGCTGATGCTGGACATCACGCGCAACGCCAACTTCCCCCAGGAAGAGCTGGATGAATACAAACGCCAGGTCAGCACCTCCATCGAAAGCGCCATGACCGAACCGACGGCCCTCGCCTCGCGCGTACTGGCCCGTCACGACAACCCCTGGAAGCCCGATGACGTGCGCTACGTGCCCACCATCGAAGAGGCGCTGCAATCCGCTCAGAAACTCGAGCGCCAGGCCCTGGTCGAGGCCCACAAGCGGTTCTACGGCACCGGCCAGGTCAAGCTGTCGGTCGTCGGCGACTTTGATCCGGCAGCGGTCGAAAGCGCCGTGAAGAAGGGGCTCGACGGCTGGCAGCGCGCGCCGGCCTTCACCCGCATCCCGACGCCTTTCGAGAAGGTCAAACCGGCGCAATTCACCCTCGAGACGCCGGACAAGGCCAACGCCTTCTATATCTCGCGCCTGCCCTTGCCGCTGCAGGACACCAACGCCGATTATCCGGCGCTGTACCTGGCCAACTTCCTGCTGGGCACCTCGGAAACCTCGCGCTTGTGGACCCGGGTACGCGAGCAGGATGGCCTGTCGTACAACGTGCGCAGCAACCTGGCCGTTTCGGCCTTCGAGCCCTCGGCCAACTGGACCATCTACGCCATCTACGCCCCCGAATACCGGCAACGCGTGGAGAGCGCGATCAACGAAGAGTTGGCCCGTGTTATCAAGGACGGTTTCACCGACCAGGAAATCAAGGACGGCGTGACGGCTCTGCTGAACTACCGCAACCTGTCGCGCGCCCAGGATGACACCCTGGCCGGCAGCTGGCTGCACTATCTGCAGACCGGCCGCAGCTTTGCCTGGAGTGCCGAGATGGACCAGAAGCTGACCGCCCTCACGACCGCACAGGTCAACGCGGCCCTGCGCAAGTACTTGCAACCGCAGGGTTTCAGCACCGCCGTGGCGGGCGACTTCAACAAGGCCCCGGCCAAGCCTTGAGCCCCGGCCTGCTGACCGCCTGGCGGCAGCACGATAACGGGCCCGGTCGGGCCCGTTATCTTTTGGCCCGCCGGCTCCCTGCCTCCACGGAAACCAAAGACGCTGCGTAATCAAAAACGGCCCCGTCGAAACGGGGCCGTTGGCTTGGCAGGGCTGATACTGACTCAGCTGAAGAATTCCTTGACGCGATCGGTCCAGGACTTGCTCTGCGGCGAGTGGCGCTCGCCACCGTCGTTCAGAGAAGCCTCGAACTGGCGCAGGATGCTCTTCTGTTCATCACTGAGACGTACCGGCGTCTCGACCACCACGTGGCAATACAGGTCGCCCGGATAGGCGGCGCGCACACCCTTGATGCCCTTGCCGCGCAGGCGGAAGGTCTTGCCTGACTGGGTACCCTCGGGGATGGAAATTTCTGCCTTGCCGCCCAAGGTCGGCACCTGCAGGTCACCGCCCAGGGCAGCCGTGGTGAAGGGGATGGTCAGCTCGCAATGCAGATCATCGCCATCGCGCTGGAAGATGCGGTGCTGCTTGATGTGGATCTCGACATACAGATCCCCCGGAGGACCGCCATTGACACCCGGTTCACCATTGCCACCCGAACGGATGCGCATACCGTCGTCGATCCCGGCCGGGATCTTGACCTGCAGCGTCTTGTTGCGACGCACGCGCCCCACCCCATCGCAGCTGGTGCAGGGATCGGTGATCTCCTTGCCGCTGCCATGACAGCTCGGGCAGGTCTGTTGCACGCTGAAGAAACCTTGCTGCATGCGCACGGCGCCGGAGCCGCCGCAAGTGCGGCAGGTCTTGGGCGTGGTGCCGGGTTTGGCGCCCGAGCCGTGGCAGGTATCGCAGTTTTCCCAACTGGGTACGCGGATCTCGGTTTCGAAACCGTTGGCCGCCTGTTCGAGGGTGATTTCCAGCGCGTACTTGAGGTCGGCTCCGCGATAGACCTGCGGGCCGCCGCCACGACGTCCACCGCCGCCACCGCCGAAGATCTCGCCGAAAATATCGCCAAAGGCATCGGCGAAACCCCCGCCCATGCCCGCGCCGCCCATGCCGGCGGCATTCGGATCGACGCCGGCATGGCCATAACGGTCATACGCAGCGCGCTTTTGATCGTCGCCCAGGATTTCATAGGCCTCTTTGGCCTCTTTGAACTTCTCTTCGGCTTCTTTGTTACCCGGATTACGATCCGGGTGGTACTTCATGGCCAGCTTCCGGTAGGCCTTCTTCAGTTCGTCATCCGAGGCGTTTTTCGCCACGCCCAGGATGTCGTAGTAATCACGTTTTGCCATGAGTCATCAGGGCTCCGGAAAGA
>JAEWJD010000133.1 GCA_023386765.1 Pseudomonadota bacterium
GGTATACTCCGGCCGTGTCCCTCCCTGGTGCTCCGCCCCGCCTCTCATGACCGATGACCGTAGCCCGCGCGCGCCCCTGTTCACCCCCACCATCGTCGATGAACTGCGCAACATGATTTATTCCGGCGAGCTGGCGCCGGGCACACGCCTGAACGAAGCTGCGCTGGCCACGCGCATGGGCACCAGCCGGGGCCCGATTCGCGAAGCCATCCGCATGCTCGCCGGCAAGGGGCTGGTCACGCCGGTGGCTCATCGAGGCATGTTCGTGCGCCAGATTTCCATGCGCGACATGCTCGAAAGCTATGACCTGCGCGCCTTGCTATTCAGCTTTGCCGCGCGGCGCGTGACCGAATTCCTGACGCCCGAACGCCTGCCCGTGCTGGAGACCCTGCATGCCGAGATGGAGCAGGCCTGCCGCGACAATGAAAGCGGCCGCTACTATGAACTGAACCTGCGCTTTCACGCACTGATCCTCGAATACAGCAACAACCGTCACGCTGCCCAGGTCTACGAGGCGCAGACCAATGAGCTGCACCTGTTCCGCCGGCGTTTTTTCAATTACGCCAACAAGATGCAGCGCTCCAACGAAGAGCACCGCGCCATCCTGGATGCGATCATCGCCGGCGACGGGGCCCGGGCGGCCGAACTGGCCGAGCAACACGTGCTGGCCGGCAAGCAGCGCCTGCTCGACAGCGTCGACGATATCGATTTCAAATAACCGCGGCGCGGGCAGCGCCTATTCGCTGCCCGCGCGCTCAATGACCAGGATGCGGGCCTCGCCCAGGGGATGCGCCACATGCTCATCGCCTGCACAGGCGTGGAAGATGTCGCCGGTTTCGAGCAGGCAACGCGCTTCGAGGCCATCGCGCCTGTGGCGCATTTCCACCCTGCCGGCCAGCACGACGAAGACCTCCTGGCCATCATTCACATGCCAATGGTACGGCTGGTCGGTCCAGTGCAGGCGCACGGTGACGCCATCCAGGCGGGCGATGTCCAGCGCCCCCCAGGGGCGCTCGGCGGTGAAGCTGCGGGCACGATAGATATGCATGGGCGGTCAAACCAGCGTGGCGCGATGGCGGGCTGGCTTACCCGGGACCCTGCCCGCCGGCAAGCCGAGCCAGTGGCCCAGCATGCCTCAGGCGCGGGCTAACGTCCAGCGCGCTGGCGCCACAGCAGGCCCAGCGACAGCGCGATCAGCGCGAGGATCACCGCCGCATAGATATTGGCCGCCGCCAGCACGCCGGCCCGCTGGGCGAGATAGCCTGCCGCCATGGTGGGCACGCTGTTGGACAGATAGCTCTGCAGGTAGAACGCGCCCATCAGCGCGCCGCGCTCATTAGGCAGGGCCAGCGGCATGATGCTGCGCACCGCTCCCAAGAACGTAGTGCCAAACCCAAATCCGGCACAGATCGAACCCAACAATAGTGCCGTGCCAACCCCGGTGTTTATCCCGAACAGAACCGCCAACAGGCCCGCGCCCAAGGCCAGTTCACCCGCGAGCAGAATCGAAAAAGTGGCCCAGCCGCGAACCATCAGCCCGCCTGCGGCGCCGCTCAAGGTCAGCCCGGCCACCAGGAAACCCGCCAGCCAGGGCGAGTCCGTCTGCATCACGCCAGCCACCAGCGAGGGCATCAGCGACAGATACAGGCCACCCAGCATCCAGACTGCGGTATTGGCGGGCGTCACCGACAGCAGCGTGGCGCGCACCTGGCGGGGCACCGATACGCGCGGGCGCAGACTGGCCAGCGCGCCCGCGCGCCGCGCCACTGTTTCGGGCGCTCGCCAGACCAGCACGAACAGCGTCAGGAATACCAGCAGCAACAGCACAAACACCGTACGCAACGGCGCCGGTGCCCAGGCAACCAGTGCCGTACTGAGGATGGCGCCCAACCCCATGCCGACCATGGGCGCCAGCCCATTGATCAGGGCGCCTCGCTCCTGGCCCAGATCCAGCAAGGCCGCACCCAACGCCGCCGTCGCCGCCCCCGTGGCGGCCCCCTGGACCATGCGTGCGGCCAGCAGCCCCTGTGCGTCACCGGCCAGCAGAAACAAGCCCATGGCCACCGACTGCAGGCCCAAGGCCAGCAGGATCAGGGGCCGGCGGCCGACGTAGTCGGACAGCCGCCCCAGCACCAGCAAGGTCAACAGCAACACCAGCGCATAGGCGGAAAACACCACCGTCAACACAGTAGAGCTGAAACCCCAGGCCTGCTGATACAGCCGGTACAAAGGCGTGGGTGCGCTGGCCGCGACCATGAAGGCCACCGAGGCGCAGGCATAGACCGCCAACGCCACCGGCGCACGCAACTGGCCGCCGACCCCACCCGGCCGCTCTCCACTCGTGGACATGCTTATCCCTTAAAGGCAAAATATTTGCGTTAGCATGGTAAACCTAGGCTCGCTACTAACGCAAATATTTTGCTTTAGTAGCCTTTCTTCTTTTTGTGATGAACGATAGACCCGCAGTCCGCCCCGGCGGCCGCAGCGCCCGTGTCCAGGCAGCCGTGCACCAGGCCACCCGCGAGCTGCAACAGGAACTCGGCCGCGACGCGCTCACCGTACCGGCCATTGCCTTGCGCGCCGGCGTCACCCCTTCGACCATCTATCGCCGCTGGGGCGACCTGGCGCGCCTGCTGGCCGACGTGGCGCTCGAGCAGATGCAACCTGACCAGGCGCCTGCGGATACCGGCAGCTTCCGTGGCGACATCCTGGCATGGCTGGAACAGTACGTCGAGGAAACCTCCTCCACGCCGGGGCGCTCCCTGCTGCGCGACGTCCTGTGTCATGCCGGGCATGAGAATGCCGGCAAATGCGATGGCATCACGCGACAGCAGATCGACGCGCTGGCACAGCGCGCCATCGAACGCGGCGAAACGCCGCCGGCCACCAGCCTCATCATCCAGCGTGTATTGGCCCCCCTGCTCTACCGCATCCTGTTTGCCGACGAGGCCCCCACGGCGCAAGACATCCATGCGCTCTACAGCGACCTTGAGGCCGCGCCTGGCCCCGCCCCGGGCATGGCGCACGGCGCTTGAGCCGCGCGCCGGCGCGGCAGGAATCAGGCGGACAGCGGCACGGCTTGCGCCGGGTGCAGGGCCGGCCAACGCAGCAACAACCCGAGCGCCACCAGGCAGGCCAACCCGGACACCAGCATGGCCAGTTGAAATCCTCCCTCCAGGGCAGGAACGAACAACGCATGCAAGGCCGGCCCCTGTGACGGGAAAACATGCTGCGTGATGGCGCTGCGGGCCACGCTGTCGGCCTGCACCACGCCCAGTTCGCCGGCGGCACGGCTGAACAACCCCACCGCCCGCTCACTCATCACTGCCCCCAGCAGGGCGATACCCAGCGTCATCCCTGACTGACGCAATGCGTTCATGGTGGCTGATGCCGCGCCGGCCTGCTCGCCCGGCGCCAGCCTCATGATGGCGATACTGGTGGCCGGCACCGCCAGGCCGGCGCCCACGCCCAGCAAGCCAAAGGCCATCGCCACCACCGGATAGGAGCTATGGGCGCCCAGGCCGGCCATCCATAACAAGGCCAGCCCGGACAGGCCGTAACCCGCCGCCGTCAACCATTGCAGCGAGACGCTCCGGCTCAGGCGGCCGAACAGCACGGACAAGATGAGGGTGGCGACGAATTGCGGCATCAGTCGCCAACCCGCCTCGGCCGGCGAAAATCCCTGGATCTCCTGCAGGTAGATCGAGAAGAAGAACAGGCTGGTGTAATAGGAGAAACCCAGTACGAAAGACGCCAGATTGGCGACCGCGAACGGCCGTTCGCGCAACAGCCCCAATGGCAGCAACGGGCGCGGCACGCGCCGCTCCACCATCACGAAGGCAACCAGCGCCAGCGCCGCCACCAGTGTGCAAAGCAGCGGCAGACGGGCCGCCCAGCCTTGCACGCCGGCCTCGATCACGCCCAGGGTCAGGGCACCCAGCGCCAGGATGCTCAGCGCCTGTCCCCAGGGGTCTCGCGCCGCATGATCCGGATAGCGGCATTCGTCGATGCCCAGGCTCCCCAACGCGATCGCCAGCGCCCCGACCGGCAGATTGATCAGGAAAATGCTCTGCCACCCCCAGTCGCGCAGCAACAGCCCGCCGACCAGCGGCCCCAGCATCAGCGCCAGGGCATTGAAGGCCGACCAGCCGCCGATCACCTGCATGCGCGCCTTGGGGTCCGGAAAGGCATGCGTCAGGATCGGCATGGCTCCGCAGATCAGAAAGGCCGCCGCCACGCCCTGCACCGCCCGCCCGGCCAGCAAGGCCGCCAAGGACGGCGCCCAGCCGCACAGGGCCGAGCCGACCGTGAACAGCAGCACGCCGGCCAGCCAGCTGCGCTTGTGACCATGGCGGTCCGCCATTGGCCCGGCCGACAGCATGAAGGCGGCCAGGCAGATCGCATAGGCATTGACCACCCATTGCAGGCCGGCAATGTCCGTCTGCAGGGCTGTCTGCATCGTGGGCAGGGCGACATTGACGATGCTGATGTCCAGGGTGGCCAGAAAACTCCCCAGATAGACCGCACACAGTGCGGACCGGCGGCGCAATGACGACATGGCAATTCCTTGATGCGGGGCAACGAATCCCCGTGAATGAGTCTTTATTCTATTTATCGACTGACCGTCGGTCAATTTAATAATCAAAACAAGGAGTCGATCCCCCGCCCGGCGTCTTCAATCCACCATGCGACTGCCCGCCCATTGCCCGCTGCGCACCAGCTCCTGGCACAGCGCCAGACAGATCGCCTGCACCTTGCTGGCAGCCTGTGTGAACGGCAGGCTGCTGGAGGTGCAGATAGACAGCTCGCGCAGGAACGCCGGCGGCGGCAGCCGCACCAGCCGCAGTGCGCCGGCACGCACGTCCTCGTGCACGGCCGACCAGGGCAGCAGGGTGGCGGCCATGCCTGCCTTGACCGCCGGAATCAGGATCGCCGAGGTACTGGCCTCGCCTGCCAGCTTGTACTCCAGCCGGGCCTGCTGGAACACATGTTCGACACGGGTGCGCAAGGTGTTGGGCAAACTGGGCAGGATGAGCGGAATCTGCGCCAATTCAGCCAACGGCATGGGATCGGCGCTCACCTGCACGTCAGGATGCAGAATCACGTAGATTTCCTCCAGCAGCACCGGCAAGACCTGCAGCCCGCGCTTGGGCATCTGATCCGGGGTAATCGACATGTCCACCCGACCCTGGGCCGCCAGACCCGTCAGGTCAGCACTGGGGACATCCACGATCTCGAGCACGATGCCCGGGTAGGCATCGCGCACACGCTGCAGCAAGGGCAGCGCCAACACCCGGCCCGTGCTCGACGGCATGCCGATGGAGACCTTGCCGGTGACGTCCTCGTCCTTTTGCATCAGCAAGGCGCGCGTGTTGTCCACCTGGCGCAGGATGGTGCGCGCATGTCGGTACAGCAGCTCGCCCTCGGCGGTCGGCATCACGCCGTGCACATGCCGGTCCAGCAAGCGCACGCCCAGCTCCGCCTCCAGCAAGGCGATCTGCTGGCTGAGGGCAGGCTGGGCCACGAACAGCGTCTGCGCGGCGCGCGTCATGCCCCCCACCTCGACGATTTTCACGAAGTACTTGAGCTGCCTGAGGTTCATCTCC